>NZ_JBHXJG010000277.1:0-9360 GCF_042723425.1 Streptomyces sp. NPDC058375
CAGGGGATGTGCGGGCCGCCGCGGTCCGGTCTCAGTCCCGGGCCGGGGCCGGGCGGCCCCTCAGCCGCGGGGCGCGGAGCACCAGCAGCATCTCGAAACGCTGGTCGGGTTCGTCGATGGCGTCGCCCCACAGCTCGCGGATCTGGCGCAGCCGGTAGCGGGCCGTCTGCGGGTGGACGCCGAGGCGGGCGGCCACCTCGGGGGCGCCGCCGGGGGTCTCGATCCAGGCGAGCAGGGTCTCGGCCAGCCGCCGCGACTGGGTCGGGCTGAGGCCGTCCAGCGGGGCGAGGCAGCGGCGGGCCGAGGCGTCGATCAGCTCCTGGGCCGGGAGCAGGACCAGCTCCTCCGTCCGCTCGGTGCAGTGCAGCACCTCGCCCTGCGGCAGCAGGTCCTTCTTGATCAGCTGGACCGCGGCCTCCGCCCAGCGCAGCGAGGTCGCCGCGGCCGCCAGCGGCACGGCCGGACCGATCGCCCCGGACCAGCCCGCCGTCGCCCGGCGCAGGGTCTCCGCGCGGCCCGCCGTGTCGGGATCCGGGATGACGATGCGCGGCTGCTCGCTCTCCATCTCCAACAGGATGCCCTGGCCGACCGCCGGGGCCACCGCCTCCCGGGCGGGACGGATGAGGACGCCCACCGCGATCGTCTCGGGCAGCTCCCAGCCGATGCGGGCTGCCCGCTCGGCCAGGGCCCGGGTCGATTCGACACGGTGCTCCATGAGGAGCATCTCGATCAGCTGGCGCTGGAGGCGGAGGCGTTCGCTGGCGCGCCGGGCCGCCGCCTCGGCGTAGCCCCGTACCGACTGTTCCACGAGTCCGTCCAGATACTCGAATCCCGATTCGGCCAGCTCGTACATGGCGGGCGCCGGGATGTCGATCTGCTGGCCGATCTCGGCGAGCCTGCGCCAGGTGAGCCGGACGCCGAAGCGGTAGATGGCCTGGAGCGAGTCGAGGCTGCGGCCCTCCAGGCCCTCGCCCCGGCCGAACTCCTGGAACATCTCCGGCGGCACCCGGGGGTGCGCGCCGGAGGTGAGGTTGTCGACGAACCCCTCGATGGCACGGCGGATGCCGACCAGGGCCAGCGGCTCCCCGGACTCGTCCTCGACCAGGTGGAGGTAGGGGTAGTCCCGGCGGATCGCCTGCAGGATGGTCTGGGCGAGCTCCGGGGCCTCGGACAGGGCGATGGTGGCGAACCGGTCCAGTTGGGACCGGGGCACCTCCTGCCAGGCCGTGCGCGTCATGGAGCCGCCGGTGCGGTGTCGTAGCTGATCAGTGGCGTATTGGGCTGGTCGGGGGTGGCGTCGAGCAGTGCCACGACACCGAACGCCGCACCTACGGCGAGCGCCGCGGCCACGGTTGCGGTGGCGACAGCGGCGATGATTCTGCGCATAGTCGGGTCAGCTCCTTGCTGGAGGCGATCCCCACCCCGTGAGCCGGGCCCCTCCGGCTGGCACACAGTGTCGACAGGTCATTGACATCTCGTCAAGGCCTTGCCTACTGTTCACGCCAATCAAGGGCTGACCGGCCCGGGGCCCGTGCACCTCCGCGAAGAGATTTCGACCCAGGAGTGCCCGGATGCGCCGCAATGCTTCACCCCTCTCGCTCGTTCTGCTGGGGGCGGGGGTCTTTCTGCTCGTCCTCGCACCACTGCTCGTCTGGTATGTCCAGCCGCATGCCAAGCGCACCCCCATAGACACCGACACGACCACCGTGTTCACCGGGACCGGAAGCTATTTCGACACCGGTGAGGTGGAGACGGTCGACGACGAGACGATCACGATCACCCGGCAGGTGCGCGGGGACGTGGCCGACAGCGAGAAGAGCGGCAACGCCGTCTGGGACGTGTCCACGTCCGTCGACCACGACGGAACGCTGCCCGCATCCGATCCCCGTGACGCCCTCCAGTGGACGCTGGAGCGCTGGGTGACGGACCGCACCACCAACGAGCCCGTGCACTGCTGCGAGGAGTCCCCGACCTTCGACGGGGAGGCGTACCTGAAGTTCCCCTTCGACGTCGAGAAGCGCGCCTACCGCTGGTGGGACAGCACGCTCGGCGGTGTGGTGCGGCTCTCCTTCGAGGGCGAGAAGAAGATCCAGGGGTACGCCGGCTACCTCTTCAAGGGCGAGGTCGAGCCCACCAGGACCGGGGTGCGTCAGGTGCCCGGAGTCCTCGTGGACCGGAAGAAGACGCCCCAGGTGCTGGCCGAGGAGTGGTACTCCAACAGCGGCATCGAGCTGGTCGTGGACAAGCGCACCGGCCGCATCATCAACGCGGCGATCGGCCCGAAGAAGACGCTGCGCGCGCCGGGCTCGAAGAAGGACGCCGTGGTGCTGCTGGAGAGCAAGCGGGTGGAGTTCACCGAGGCGACCCAGAAGAAGCAGGTCGAGCTGGCGTCGGCGGACAGCGACCGGCTGGCGATGCTCGGCGAGAAGGCACCGGCCGGAGCGGCCGGGCTGGGGCTCGTGCTCACCGTCGTGGGGGTCGTCCTCGTGGTCCGGGGGCGCCGAGAGACGCCGGAGACCGAAAACACTCACATGATGACGAGTACGCACACCTGAGTTACCCGCAAGTTGTTGCGCCGGTGAGTAGCCGGGCGGTAACCCGTGCCGAAAACTGTCTATCCCCACCAGAGCACGGCCCCCCGGTCTCCCTTTACCCGTCACATCACGCGCGATCCCCGCCCCGCCCCGTTCCGCCCCTCCGTCCTTCCTGCTCACTCCCTCCTCCACCGTCCGCGGATACCCTCCCCCCTCTTTCCGCTCATCCCGAGTCCCCGCACCCCGAGCCGAGTTGGAGCGCCCAATGCCCCAGCACGTTCCTCCCCCACTGCTCGATGCAGTCACGCGCCAGGGTCAGGGCCCGGCGTCCTCCAGGGTCCACGCGGCCCCGCGACGCATCGTCTTCCTCGCCCACCGCGACCTGGGCAACCCGGCCGCCGGCGGCTCCGAGCTGCTGATCGACCGGCTCGCCTCGGGCCTGACCGAGCAGGGCCACGACGTCACCCTTCTGTGCGGCGGCCAGGCCGCCCGCAGGCCCTACCGGGTCGTCTCGGCGGGCGGCAACCTGGGTCACTACCTCGGCGCCCGGTCCGCCTTCGCCCGGCAGGTCGGCGACTGCGACCTGCTGGTCGAGGTCTGCAACGGCATGCCGTATCTCGCCCCGCTGTGGCATCGCGGGCCCACCGTGTGCCTCGTCAACCATGTGCACACCGACCTGTGGGACATGCGGTTCCCGATGCCGGTGGCGCGGGCCGGGCGGAGGCTGGAGCACTGGGCCCTGTCCCGGGCCTACCGCGACCACCTGATGATCGCGGTGTCCCCGTCCACGGCGGGCGCGCTGCGTGACCTGGGCGTGCCCGACCACCGGATCAGGGTGGTGCACAACGGCGTCGAGGAGCCGAGCCCGCAGGGCGACCGGTCCGAGACCCCGCTGTTCACGGCGCTGGGCCGGCTCGTCGACTACAAGCGCATCGACCTGCTGCTCCAGCTGTGGGAGCGGGTCCGGCCGGTCACCGGCGGCCGGCTCGTCATCGTCGGCGACGGCCCCGAGCGGGCCCGCCTGGAGCGGCTCGCCGGTCCCGGCGTCGAGTTCGCCGGCCATGTCACCGAGGCGGAGAAGCACCGGCTGCTCTGCGCGTCGTGGATGCTGCTGCATCCGGCGGCCGTGGAGGGGTGGGGGCTGGTCGTCACGGAGGCCGGCGCACGCTCCACCCCGACCCTCGGCTTCGACGTGCCGGGCCTGCGCGACTCCGTCGAGGACGGCGTCACGGGCATCCTCGCCCAGGGCGCGTCCTCCTTCGCCGCGGCCTGGTGCTCGCTCGCCCTGGACGACCAGCGGCGCGAGGCGATGGGCAAGGCCGCCCGGGAGCGCGCCGCCGCGTTCCGGTGGACCAGCAGTGTCCGGCAGTTCATGGCGGTCGCCGCCGAGGCGACCAGCGGTGTGAACGCCCCGGCGATCGGTGCGAGCGCGTGAGAGACCCTTCCTTCCGGCGCTCGGTCGCCCTGTTCCGCGCCTTCATGCGGGAGCAGGGCGACCCGGCGACGGCGTACACCCTGCTGGCCCGCGACGCCGCGGACCAGGTGGAGCGGTACGGTCCGGTCCGGGGCAAGGTCGTCGTGGACATCGGCGGCGGCGACGGGTACTTCACCCGGGAGTTCCGCCGGCGCGGCGCGCACGGCTACCTCTTCGAACCGGACACGGCCGAGCTCAGCCCCGGCGAGCGCGCGGACACGGTCGTCGCCGACGGCTATCTGCTGCCGCTGGCCGACGGTGCGGCGGACGTCTGCTTCTCGTCCAACGTGCTGGAGCACGTCGCCGATCCGCACACCTTTCTCAGCGAGATGGCCCGGGTGACCCGCCCGGGCGGCCTGATCTACGTCTCCTTCACCAACTGGTACTCGCCCTGGGGCGGCCACGAGTGGGCCCCCTGGCACTATCTGGGCGCCGAGCGCGCCCGGAGCCGCTTTGAGCGCCGCACCGGCCGCCCGGCCAAGCACCGCCTCGGCGACAACCTCTTCCGGATCGGCGTCGGCGAGACGCTGCGCCATGTCCGAAGCCGCAGTGACGTGACCGTTCTCTCCGCACGCTCCCGTTACTGGCCCGTCCTTCCCCAGCTCGTGCCGCGGATCCCCGTACTGCGGGAGTTCGCCACCTGGAACCTCCTCCTCATTCTCCGGCGGTGTTCATGACCAGCGCTGTCCACCCACCCCGGCCCGCGGCCCCGGACGGCCCGGGCCCCGAGCCCACCGTCCCCGCCGAGGGCCCGCCGCAGGCGCGCTCCCGGCGCTGGCTCCTGGGGTTCTGGGCCGCCGCCTTCGTGGCGTTCCTGGCGGTGTCGCCGGGGCGGATGACCTTCGACACCAAGCTGGGTGTCGTCACGGCTCCCGGCCGGTTCCTCGGTGACCTGGGCGAGCTGTGGCACAGCCGGTCCGGGTTCGGCGGGATCGCCGACCAGTACATCGGCTATCTCGTGCCGATGCTGCCGTACTACGGCACCGCCGAACTGCTGCGGGTGCCCACCTGGCTGGCCGAGCGGCTGTGGCTGTCGATCATCGTGGCGACCGCCTTCTGGGGTGCGCTGCGGCTGGCGGAGCGGCTGCGGGTGGGCTCTCCGGCCACCCGGCTGCTCGGCGCGGTCGTCTACGCGCTGTGGCCGACGTACACCATCGTGGTGGGCTCGACGTCCGCCGCCGCGCTGCCGGGCGCCCTGCTGCCGTGGGTGCTGCTGCCGCTGACGAACCCGCGCCTCACCCCGAGGATCGCGGCGGTCCGCTCCGCGCTGCTGATTCCGCTGATGGGCGGCGTCAACGCCGCCTCCACGCTGGCCTCGCTGCTGCCGGTCGGGCTGTATCTGCTGTCCCGTCCCGGCGGGCCGCGCAAGCGCGGGCTGCTGCTGTGGTGGATACCGGGCGTGATCATGGCGACCGCCTGGTGGATCGTTCCGCTGCTGCTGCTGGGGACGTTCGGCGAGAACTTCATGCCGTACGTGGAGTCCTCGTACACCACCACGACCACCATGTCGGCGACCGAGGTGCTGCGCGGCGCGGGCAACTGGGTGGGCTATCTGAACTTCGGTGAGGCCTGGCTGCCGGCCGGCTGGACCGTCGCGACCGCGACCGTCACGATCCTGGGCTCGGCTCTCGCCGCCGCCCTGGGGCTCGCGGGTCTGGCGCGGCGTGATCTGCCCGAGCGCCGCTGGCTGGTGCTGACCGTCCTGTCCGTCGCGCTCGTCACGCTCGCCGGGTACGGCGGCGCGCTGGGCGGCCTGTTCCACGGCACGGTGCAGGACTGGCTGGACACCTGGCTGGTGCCGTTCCGGAACATCTACAAGTTCCAGACGGGTCTGGCGCTGGCGCTGGCCCTGGGGCTGGCGCACATCGTCGGCGTCGCCACGGTGGCCGCCGCCCGGCGGGGCCCGAACCCGGCCCGGATGCGCCGGCTCGCGCCGGTCGTCGCCGCCGCGATCGTGCTGCCCGGTCTGGCCTGGCCGTATCTCAACGGCTCGATCCTCCAGACGGGTTCGTTCCAGAAGGTCCCCGACTACTGGGAAAGCACCGGGAGTTGGCTGAAGAACAACTCGCCGGACGACCGCGCACTGGTCGTCCCGGCGACCGCGCACGGCATCTACACCTGGGGCTCCCCCATCGACCAGCCGCTGGACGTGCTGGCCGAATCGCCGTACGCACAGCGTGATTACGTCCCCTTCGGCACACCCGGCAACCGGCGGGCGATGGACGCCGTCGAGCAGGCCCTGACCTCCGGTGGCGAGGTCCCCGGGCTCAGCGAGTACCTGAACCGGGCCGGGTTGCACTATGTGGTGGTCCGCAACGACCTGGACCCGGACCAGCTGGGCTACGTCCCGTCCACCACGGTGAAGCGCACCCTGGAGGCGTCCGGCTACAGCCGCGTCAAGGGGTACGGGCCGGTGATGACCGCCGGCCGGATCGCGGCGGACACCCCCGTGCAGGTCGAGGGCCTGTATCCGCGCCAGCGGGCCGTGGAGATCTACGAACCGCCCAAGGGGACCGAGCGCCCCGGGCGGGCGGAGGCCACCCCGGTCGCCTCGACGGCCGTGGTGAGCGGTGGCCCGGAGGCGCTGCTGCCGCTGTCGGCGAACGGCGCCATCGCGGGCCGGCCGACCGTACTGGCCGGTGACGCGCACCCTGGTCTGGGACGGCCGTCGCTGTACGCGGCGGGCGACGGGCTGCGGCGCGCCGACACCCGGTTCGGCCTGGTCAACTCCAACACCTCGTACACGTACACCGCCGACGAGCGCAACGCTGAGGAGTCCGCGCAGGACCCGGGGCGTGAGCCGCGGCAGATCCTGCCGACGTCCGGGTCGAAGCACCAGACGACGGCGGTGATCCGCGGGGCGAAGTCGGTCAGCGCGTCCTCGGTGGGCAACTGGCTGTTCCATCTACAGCAGTACGACCCGGTCAACGCGTTCGACGGCAACCCGGCGACCGGCTGGGCGGAGGGTTCTCCCGGCTCGCCCAAGGACGAGTGGGTGCGGGTCGACTTCTCCACCCCGACGAACCTGCCCAGCTCCATCCAGGTGACACCGCTGCCCAGCGGCAACGTGCGGGCCGCGCCCACCGTGATCCGGGTGCAGACCGACAAGGGCTACGAGGACAGCCCGCTGCGGACCGACGGTTCGGCGCAGCAGGTGGCCGCGCCCGCCGGGCAGGCCGCCTGGCTGAAGGTGACGATCCTGGAGTCCCAGCAGGGGCGCCCGGGGCTGACCGGGGCCGGATTCACCGACATCGCCATCCCGGGCGTGCAGGTGACCCGGATGCTGGAGCTGCCCAACGACGCGCCGCGCGAGGGCGCCGACTCGACGATGTTCTCGCTGCGGCGGGGCAGCGACCCGGGCGGTCTGTCGTCCGTGGCCGCCGAGGTCGGCCTGGGCCGGCAGTTCACCGCGCCGGAGGCGGGCGACTACACCGTCTCGGCGACCGCGCTGCCGGTGCCCGGCGAGGCGCTCGACAAGCTGCTGTTCGAGCTGACGGGCGAGCGGGACAAGATCGAGGTGGCCGCCGACTCCACGGCGCGCCTGGGCACCAACCTCAGCCCCCGCAACCTCACCGACGGTGACCTGACCACGGCGTGGATCGCGGGCGAGCGTCCCGTACTGCGGCTGAAGTGGCCGGAGAAGCGGCCGGTCGGCGAGATTGTGTTCGCCGCGGCCGGCGGTCTGTCGGCCCGCGCCGAGCAGGTCCAGATCAGTTCGCCGGACGGTACGGCGGTGGCCTCGGTGGACGAGAACGGCATGGCCCGCTTCTCGCCCATCAATACCGACCGGATGGACATCACCATCTCCAAGACGGCGCCGCTGACCGTGCACAACCCGGTGGCCGACAGCCAGTTGCAGCTGCCGGTCGGGCTGAGCGAGGTCTACATCCCGGCGCTGGAGGAGTTCCGCTCTCCGCAGCCGAAGCCGGACCAGAAGTTCAGCCTGCCGTGCGGCAAGGGCCCGGTCCTCTCCGTCGGCGGCACGTACCTGGAGACCAAGGCCGAGGGGCGGGTGCGGGATCTGACCCAGCGCAGGCCCATCGAGGTCTCGCTGTGCACCGACGACAGCAAGGTCGAGCTGGCCGCTTCGTCGACCACCGTGCAGGCGGGGGACGAGGGTCCGCTGGCCATCACCGACGTCACGCTGAACAACGGTGCCACCGAGGCCGCGGCGGCGACGCCGCGCTCGGTGGACGTCGAGCAGGGCGAGGGCGACCGGCGAACCGTCGAGGTCGGGGCCGGTGAGGCCTCCTACCTCCAGATCCACGAGAACCACAACAAGGGCTGGAAGGCCACCCTGGACGGCAAGGAGCTGACGCCGCTGCGGATCGACGGATGGCAGCAGGCCTGGCTGGTGCCCGAGGGCGAGGGCGGCACGGTCACCCTGGAGTACGAGCCGGCCACGGTCTACCGGTGGGGTCTGATCGGCGCGGGCGTGCTGTTTTTGGCGCTCGTGGTGCTCGCTCTGGTGGGCCGCAAGGGCACCGGCCGTAACGAGGCCGAGACAGCGGCCGAGGAGCAGCCGGCGCCGCCCGGGCCGGGCCTGATCCTGGGCACGGTCGCCCTCACGCTGGTGGGCGTGGTGATCGCGGGCCCGGCCGCCGTGGCCGTTCCGCTGCTCGCCGTCCTGGCGCACTTCCGGCCGCGGCTACTCGCGCCGGTGGCGTTCGCGGCGATGGCCGCCGCGGGGGTCGTCGCCGCGGTGGGCACCGGGGAGAGCACGGCGACGGATGAGGGCGCGTTCGGCGCGACGGCTCAACTCCTCGCCCTGATCGGGCTGTTCGCGGCGCTGGTCACGGTCGGGCGCGAGCCGCTCGGCAGGCGGGCCGCCGGGGGCCGGGGTACGGCGGCACCGGCCTCCGCCGGTGGCGAGGCGCCCACGGTCCCGGCGCAGGCCGCCGCCCCCTCGGGCCGGACGGTCTCCACCGACCCGAAGCGCCCGCAGGGAACTCCGCCTCCCGCACCCGGAGTCGGGTACGCGCCCGCCTCGGCCGCTGGCGAAAGGGAAGGGCGCGACGGCGGTGACGGCGACGGCCCGACCCAGCGGCTCGGCGGTCAGCAGCCGCCGGCCGGCCCCGGAGGGAAGACCTGATGGCGACCACGCAACACCCCCGGGCCCGGGGCGGCGCGCCCCGGCCCGGGTCGCCGGCCCGGGTGCCGTTCCCGGTCGTCGACGAGGTGGCCCGGCACTGCGCGCAGGACGCCGAGCCGAACACGGTGCACATCGAGATCCATCTGCCGGGCCGGGTGGACGAGGGGCGGCTGCGCTCCGCGTTCGCCGAGGCGCTGGCCCGGCACCCCCGGGCGCTGATGCGGGAGCGCGCCCGGTCCCCGTTCGCCCGGCGCTACGAG
>NZ_JBHXJG010000278.1:0-9358 GCF_042723425.1 Streptomyces sp. NPDC058375
GCGGTCATCACGACCGCCGCCCGGGCCGTTCCCGTACCCCGGGTGCTCTCACCCCAGCCGTGCCAGCCGTTCCACCGCCTCCTCCAGCACCTCGTCCTTCTTGCAGAACGTGAACCGGACCTGGCTCCGGCCCGCCTCCGGGTCGTCGTAGAAGACCGAGACCGGCACCGCCGCCACCCCGCAGCGCTCCGGCAGCGCGCGGCAGAAGGCGTACGCGTCCTCATCGCCGAACGGGGAGATGTCGGTGGTGATGAAGTACGTCCCCTCCGGCTCGTACACCCGGAAACCCGCCGCGCGCAGGCCCTTCGCCAGCAGGTCCCGCTTGCGGTGCATGTCCGCGCGGAAGCCGGTGAAGAACGCGTCCGGCAGGGCCAGCGCCTCGGCGATCGCGTACTGGAACGGGCCCCCGCTCACGAAGGTCAGATACTGCTTCGCCGCCCGCACCGCCGCCACCAGCGGCGCGTCCCCGGTGACCCAGCCGATCTTCCAGCCGGTGTACGAGAACGTCTTCCCCGACGAGGAGATGGACACCGTGCGCTCGCGCATCCCGGGGAGCGCGGCGATCGGGTGGTGCGCCCCGGTGAAGACGAGGTGTTCGTAGACCTCGTCGGTGACCACCAGGAGGTCGTGCTCCACCGCGAGGGCGGCGATCCCGGACAGTTCGTCGGGGGTGAGCACCGTGCCGGTCGGGTTGTGCGGGGTGTTCAGCAGCAGGAGGCGGGTGCGCGGGGTGATCAGGGTGCGCAGTTCGTCGAGGTCCGGGCGGAAGTCCGGGGCGCGCAGGGTGAGCGGTACGCGCTTCGCGCCCGCCAGGGCGATGCAGGCGGCGTACGAGTCGTAGTACGGCTCGAACGCGATGACCTCGTCGTCCGGTTCGAGGAGGGCGAGCAGGGAGGCGGCGATCGCCTCCGTGGCCCCGGTGGTCACCAGGACCTCCGTCTCCGGGGACCAGGTCAGGCCATAGAAGCGCTCCTGGTGGGCGGCGACGGCGTTGCGCAGCTCCGGGACGCCGGGGCCCGGCGGGTACTGGTTGCCGTGGCCGGCGCGCAGCGCCCGGACCGCCGCCTCCCGGATCTCCTCGGGGCCGTCGGTGTCCGGGAAGCCCTGGCCGAGGTTGATGGAGCCGGTCTGCCCGGCCAGCGCGGACATCTCGGCGAAGATCGTCGTGCCGAACGCGGCGAGGCGGCGGTTGAGCGGCCCCCGTCCCTGCGCCGGGTTTCCCTGGGTCGGTCGTCCCTGTGTCATGGGCGCCATCCTGGGCCGAAGCTCTGGAGTTGCTCAAGTCCGCTTTGGCGCGCGGCGGCCTTGGGAATCCCCCTGTCACACAACAACGGGGAAGCGACGGGGGACCTCGCTTCGGGGGAAAGAAAGGCGGGTGGGGGCCATGGGCGTCTTCATCGCGACAGTGATCGCCGCGGCCGTCGTCGGAGTGCTGCTGGCCGTTCTGCGGGCCACCGGCGGCGGCAGGCCGTCGAACAGGCGCAAGGGAAGCCGACGTTCGTCGAGCGTGGCATCGGGGGGCGGCGACAGCTTCGGCGGTGGCGACTCCGGCGGTGGCTGGTGGTCGTGGGGCGACTCCGGCTCGGGCGGGCACTCCGGCGGGCACTCCTGCGGCGGCGGCTCGTCGTGCGGGGGTGGCGGCGGAGGCGGCTGCGGCGGGGGCAGCAGCTGACGGGGCCGTCCTCGCACGGTCACCCACAGTGACCCGAGGCCGGGCGTCCGGAGGGTGAACTCCCTCCGGACGCCTTTTTGTTGAGCGACGCGGTCGTTTTCGGTTGAACAAGTGAACCGTTGAGCCCCCGAGGGGATGGAAACCACGGCAAGTTGGGCGAAAACACTGTGAGTGCGGCGTACTTCGTGATTCCCTCGTCGAAGAGAACATTCAGCCCTCGGACCCCAGTTGGACCAGATCGGGCGCTCCCCACCTCCCACACACCGTCATTCAGGGGGCGTCCTGCTGTCCATGTGTCCATGTGTGTTTGCGGAGCCCACCCATGCTCACCACCCTCCAGACGGCCTATTCCGATACCCGCGCCGCCGACCTGGCCTGGATGCTGGGGCGGGAGCCGCTGCCCGCCCTGGCGGTCCTCGACCTCCGGCTCGACGGCGCCGAACTCCAGCTGAGGCTGCTCGGCGCCTCCCACCAGGTGCTCCTCCAGGAGGACGGCGGGGTCTGCTCCGAGACCGTGGCCTGTATGCCCGGCAGCAGCACCCCCCTGCCCCTCGGCGTCTCGAAGCGGCTCGGGGACCGGGAGTACGAATTCGCCGCGCGCGTCGAGACCCTGACCCAGGGACAGTTCGCCGGGCGCGCGCAGGAGCTGCTCGCTCTGGTGAGCGACCACCCGCACGGTCTGGTGGGCACCTTCCCCGGCAGCCCGTACGCCTTCACCGCGATGCTCGCCCAGCGCACCGAGGGCCAGGTGCGGTGGCGCACCTGGCACGCGTACCCGCAGGAAGGGCAGTTGGTGGTGACCCGGACCCGGGTGGGGGTGCGGATTCCCGCGCCCGCGGCCTGAGCGGCAGGGGCACTTACACCCGTGTGGGTGACAAGGTGCGACGGTGCCGTGACGTAGCGTTCGCAGCATGATCGACCAGCAGATGTCGCTGCGAGGGGGCGCGGCGCGGCTTCCCGTACGGCCGAGGACCGGCCGGTTCCTGGTGCTGGCCGCGGTCTTCGTCTGCGCCGCCTGCGGTCTCGTCTACGAGCTGGAACTGGTCGCGCTCGCCTCGTATCTGATCGGCGATTCGGTCACCCAGGCCTCCGTCGTGCTCTCCGTGATGGTGTTCGCGATGGGCATCGGCTCGCTCCTCGCGAAACGTTTACGCTGCCATGCCGCCGTCGGTTTCGGGATGATCGAGGCGGCCCTCGCACTGATCGGCGGCTCCTCGGCGCTGGTGCTCTACGCCTCGTTCGCCTGGCTCGGCGATTCGCAGTACGCCCTGGTCGGGTTCTCGCTGGCGATCGGGGTGCTGATCGGCGCGGAGATCCCGCTGCTGATGACGCTGATCCAGCGCGTCGACCGGCAGGACGCGGGCGGGGCCGTCGCCGACCTCTTCGCCGCCGACTACGTGGGCGCGCTGGTCGGCGGTCTCGCGTTCCCCTTTCTGCTGCTGCCGATGCTGGGCCAGTTGACCGGCGCTCTGTTCACCGGGGCGGTCAACGCCGCGGCGGGCGGCGCGCTGGTGCTGTGGGTGTTCCGGCGCGACCTCGGACCCCGTGCCCGCTGGCTCCTCGTCCTGGTCAACGTCTCGGTGATCGCGGTCCTGGCCACCGCCACGGTCCTCGTCGACGACTTCGAGCGGGCGGCGCGGCGGGCGGTGTACGGGGACCAGGTGCGGGTCGCCGTGCAGACCGGGGTGCAGGAGGTTGTGGTGACCGGCACCGACCGCGATTCCCTCGGCCTCTACCTGGACGGCCGGCTGCGGGTCAGCGCCCGCGACGAGTACCGCTACCACGAGGCGCTGGTGCACCCCGCGATGAACGGGCCCCGCGCCCGGGTGCTCATCCTGGGCGGCGGCGACGGGCTCGCCGCCCGTGAGGTGCTGCGCTACCGGGACGTCCGCGCGGTCACCGTCGTCGAGCTGGACCCCGCCGTCACCCGACTGGCCCGCACGGACCCCGCCCTCTCCGAGCTGAACGGCCACGCCCTCCGCGACCCCCGGCTCACGGTGGTCGGGGCGGACGCGTTCCCCTGGCTCCGGGCCGACCACGGCCGGTACGACGTGGTGATCTCGGACCTCCCGGACCCGGGCGTCACCGCCAGTACGAAGCTGTATTCGGCCGAGTTCTACGGGCTGGTCGCCGAGGCCCTGGCCCCGGACGGGCGGCTCGTGGTGCACGCCGGACCGCTGGGGGCCCGGCCGCAGACCTTCTGGACGGTGGAGGCCTCGGTGCGCGCGGGCGGCCTCACGACCCGCCCGTACCGCGTCACCGGCCGGTACGCGGGCTTCGCCGCGAGCCCGGACCGGGGCGGCGGTGACGCACGGGAGCGGGAGGACTGGGGATTCCTCCTCGCCGGACCGGGCCCGGTGCCGCAGCCCGCGCTGGCCGCCGAGGGGCCCGTACCGCGGTCGCTGGGCGGCCGGGAGCTGCGCGAGGGGGCGCGGGCGGCGGCCGAAGCGCGGCTGCCGGGGCTGATCCCGTCGACGCTGATCCATCCGCGGTACTGGGAGGACGCGTGAGCGGGGACGGTGGGCGGCCCTCGGCTTTCGGCTGTCGAAGCGCTGACGTTCGGGCCGTGGCCGATTAGGCTCGGTTGCCATGGAGCATGAGGTGTTCGTTCCGGTTCCCGTCCCGACCCTGCTGCGCACGCTGGGGGATCCCGCCCGGGTCGCCCGCTGCGTCCCCGGCCTCCAGCAGGACGCCGACGCGTCGGTGTCGCCCCTGGCGGGCCGGCTGAAGCTGCGGGCCGGCGGCCACACCATCACGTACCGGGGCGAGCTGCGGCTCACCGGTCCGGAGGGCGGCCGGTTCTCCGTCACCGGGAAGGGGGTGGAGGCCCGGGGCACCGGTGCGGTCGAGCTGGCCCTGACCATCGGCCTCACGGAGGCGGACGGCGGGACGACGCTCGCCTACAGCGGTACGGCCGACGGGGACGGGCGGCTGGTCGAGCTGGAGGAGGGCGCGGCGCTCGCGGCCGCCCACCGGCTCCTGGACCGCTTCACCCAGCAGCTGGTGACGGAGTCCCTGGCGGCGCGGCAGGTGGACGCGGGGGAGGACCCTGACGCCGGCGGCGACGAGGACGGCGCGGTGGTCGCGGAGGGGCTTGCGGGCGACGAGGAGGCAGCCGGGGCCGGCGAGGCAGTCGGGGTCGGCGAAGGCGTCGCCGGAGAGGGCGGCGAGGGCTCCGAGGAGCTTTCCACCGACGCGCAGGCCGACGTTGATGCGGGCGGTGACGCGGATGCCGATGCCGGCGACGACGCCGACGTGGATGACGACGACCCCGCGTCCGTGTTCGACGCGCCCGTGCCGCCGCCCACGCTCGATCCCGTCGCCGGGGTGGAGTTCACCGTTCCGGACGAACCGCCCGCCGAGGCCGCGCACGCCCGCCGCACGATGATCGGCCGCAGCGCCGAGGAGGTCGACCACGCGCCCCCGCGCGGCCGCTACGCCCCCGTGCCCTCCCCGGAGGCGGGCGGTGCGAGCACGACCCTGCGGTGGGTCGCCCCCGCCGCGGCCTTCGCGCTCGCCTCCGCCGTGGTGCTGGGCCGGGCGCTGCGCCGCCGGAGGTAGCGGAGGGCCGAGGTGGCGGAGGGCGGAGGCGACGGACGCCGGTGACAGCGGGTGCCGGCAGGCGGTGCGAGCCGAGGCGGCGTCCGGAGCCGGTAGTGGCGGGGGCCGAGGTGGCGGCGGCCGGCGGCGGTGGCGGGCCAGTAGGGTCGTCGGGTGAGCAGGAGCGAAGAGAACGTCAGGCTGACCGTCGGCGACGCCGAGTTGACCGTCGACCCCGTGCACGGCTGCCGCATCAGCAGCCTGCGGATCGGGTCCACCGAACTGCTCCGCCAGGGCGAGCGGTACGGCTGCTTCCCGATGGTGCCCTGGTGCGGGCGTACCGGGTACGGGAAGTTCCGCAACGGCGACGCGCTCCACGAACTGCCGCCGAACTCCCCGCCGCACGCCATCCACGGCACCGGCCGGGACACCTCCTGGCGCACCGCCCACACGGCCGCCGACGTCGCCGAGGGCCGGGCTGCCTTCTACTACGACCTCGCCGAGCCCTGGCCGTACGAGGGCCGGGTGACGCAGACCTTCGAGCTGACCGCGGACACGCTGACGCTCGGCCTCGCCGTCGAGACGTACGGCGACTCCTTCCCGGCCCAGGCCGGCTGGCACCCCTGGTTCCACCGCACCCTCGACCGCCGGGACGCCGAACTGTCCTTCGACGCCGCCTGGCAGGAGGAGCGCGGCGAGGACCATCTGCCGACCGGCAACCGCATCGACCCGCTGCCCGGCCCGTGGGACGACTGCTTCGGCATGCCCGACGGCGTGAACGTGAAGCTCACCTGGCCGGAGCGGCTGGAGCTGACGGTGAAGAGCCGCAGCGAATGGGTCGTGATCTACGACGAGCAGGACGAGGCCGTCTGCGTGGAACCGCAGTCCGGTCCGCCGAACGGGCTGAACACCGCGCCCCGGCTGGTGACCCCGATCGACCCGCTGGAGATGGCGACGACCTGGAGCTGGGCCCGGCTCTGACCCGGTGCCCGGCGGTGGGCCCGGGCATGGGGGCCGGGCGTGGGCCCGTGCGGCACCGCTTACCCTCGTGGACATGACTGACGTACGCGCTGACCTGCTCCAGCAGATCAAGGACAAGGCCGTGGTGCACGGCAAGGTGACCCTCTCCTCGGGCCTGGAAGCCGACTGGTACATCGACCTGCGCCGGATCACGCTGGACGGCAAGGCCGCGCCGCTGGTCGGGCAGGTCATGCTCGACGCCACCGCCGAGCTGGACTACGACTGCGTCGGCGGGCTGACGCTCGGGGCCGACCCCGTCGCCACCTCGATGCTGCACGCCTCCGCCGCGCGCGGTAAGAGCCTGGACGCGTTCGTCGTCCGCAAGGCGCAGAAGGCGCACGGGATGCAGCGCCGGATCGAGGGCACGGACGTCAAGGGCCGTCGCTGCCTGGTCGTCGAGGACACCTCGACCACGGGCGGCTCGCCGCTGACCGCCGTCGAGGCGGTCCGTGAGGCTGGCGGCGAGGTCGTCGCCGTCGCCGTGATCGTCGAGCGCGGGGCCGCCCCGGCCGTCGCCGAGGCCGGGCTGCCGTACGTCCACGTCTACTCGGTGGCCGACCTCGACCTGGGCTGAGCCCTCCCCGGACCCGGTTTCACGTGAAACCGGGTCCGCCGGGTGGAGCCGGATGGCAAGTCTGGGAAGATGGGGGCGACGATGACGTCGCCCCCAGGTCAGGGACTCACAGCCTGCACACCCGCACATCCCAAGGAGCGGTCAGATGCCCATCGCAACCCCCGAGGCTTACGCCGAGATGCTCGACCGGGCAAAGGCGGGCAAGTTCGCCTACCCGGCCATCAACGTGACCTCGTCCCAGACCCTGCACGCCGCCCTGCGCGGCTTCGCGGAGGCCGAGAGCGACGGCATCGTCCAGATCTCCACCGGTGGTGCGGAGTTCCTGGGCGGCCAGTACAACAAGGACATGGTCACGGGCGCGGTCGCCCTGGCCGAGTTCGCGCACATCGTCGCGGCGAAGTACGACGTCACCATCGCGCTGCACACCGACCACTGCCCCAAGGACAAGCTGGACGGTTACGTACGTCCGCTGCTCGACGTCTCCGCCGAGCGCGTCGCCAAGGGTCTGAACCCGCTGTTCCAGTCCCACATGTGGGACGGCTCGGCCGAGACCCTCGCCGACAACCTGTCCATCGGCCAGGAGCTGCTGGCCAAGGCCGCTGCCGCCAAGATCATCCTTGAGGTCGAGATCACCCCGACCGGCGGTGAGGAGGACGGCGTCACGCACGAGATCAACGACGAGCTGTACACGACCGTCGACGACGCGCTGCGCACCGCCGAGGCGCTCGGTCTGGGCGAGAAGGGCCGCTACCTGCTGGCCGCCTCCTTCGGCAACGTCCACGGCGTCTACAAGCCGGGCAATGTCGTGCTCCGTCCCGAGCTGCTGAAGGACCTCCAGGCGGGCGTCTCCGAGAAGTACGGCAAGCCGGCCGGCAGCCAGCCGTTCGACTTCGTCTTCCACGGCGGCTCGGGCTCCACCGCCGAGGAGATCGCCACCGCGCTGGAGAACGGCGTCGTGAAGATGAACCTCGACACCGACACCCAGTACGCCTTCACCCGCCCGGTCGCGGACCACATGTTCCGCAACTACGACGGTGTCCTGAAGGTCGACGGCGAGGTCGGCAACAAGAAGACCTACGACCCCCGCACCTGGGGCAAGCTCGCCGAGGCCGGTATGGCCGCGCGCGTCACCGAGGCCTGCGCGAACCTGCGCTCCACGGGTACGAAGCTGAAGTAACCACCCGTCCGCACGGATGCACGTAGGCGCGGACGCACGGACGCACGGTGTCGGGCCCGGTCCTCCTTCGGGGGGCCGGGCCCGTTGCCGTGCCGGGAGAAAGAAGAGGATCTGCTGTGGGCGCGCCCTACGATTTCGATACCGCCGTCGACCGCCGGGGCACCTGGTCGGTCCAGTGGGACGGGGTCGCCGACCGGTTCGGGGTCGACGGCCTGCTGCCGTTCACCATCTCCGACATGGACTTCACCACGGCCCCCGAGGTGCTCGCCGCGCTGCGGGACCGGCTGGAGCACGGCGTCTTCGGCTACACCACCTGGCAGCAGGACGACTTCCGCTCGGCGATCGCCCACTGGTACGCCACCCGGTACGGCGCCGAGGTCGACACCGGGCAGCTGGTCTACGGGCCGTCCGTGCTCAGCCAGCTCTCCCAGCTCCTCCAGATGTGGACGGGGGAGGGGGACGGTGTCGTCGTCCACGCCCCCACGTACGACGGCTTCCGCAAGGCGATCACCGGGCTCGGGCGGGAGCTGCGCGGGGTGCCGGTGGGGGACGAGGAGGCGCTGGAGCGGGAGCTGGCGCGGGCGGACGCGAAGGTGCTGGTGCTGTGTTCGCCCCACAATCCGACGGGCCGGGTGTGGACGGCCGACGAGCTGGCCCGGACGGCCGTGCTGGCCGAGCGGTACGGGGTCGCCGTGATCAGCGACGAGATCCACGCGGACTTCGTGCACGAGGGGGGTGTGGGGCGCGTCCATGTGCCCTGGGCGCGGGTGGCGGGCTCCGGTCGTTGGGCGCTCGTCACCTCCGGGTCGAAGGCGTTCAACTTTCCGGCGTTGACCGGGTCGTACGGGTTCATCGGGGACGCGGGGGACCGGGCGGAGTTCCTGCGGAGGATGGAGACGGCGGAGGGGCTGGCGTCGCCCGCCGTGCTGTCGCTGACCGCGCACATCGCGGCGTACCGGGAGGGGGCGGGGTGGCTGGACGCGGTGCGGGCGTATGTGGCGGGGAACCTGGGGTTCGTCGCGGAGCGGTTGGCCGCGGACCTTCCCGAGCTGGGGTGGGTGCCGCCGCAGGCCGGGTATCTGGCGTGGATCGACCTGCGGGGGGCGGGGGTGGTGGAGGACGAGGCGTTGCAGCGGGTGCTGGTGGAGCGGGAGGGGGTGGCGATCATGGGGGGTTCCGTCTACGGGGCGCCGGGGTTCGTCCGGCTGAACGTGGGGTGTCCTCGGGAGAAGGTTGTGCGGGGGGTGGAGGCGTTGGTGCGGGGGGTGGAGGCCGTGCGGTAGTCGGTGGTTTCGGGGGGGGGGGCCCCCGGGCCCCCCCCCACGAGAGCCCGCGGGGGGTGTATATACTCGGGGGGGGGGGTAGTGGGGGGGCG
>NZ_JBHXJG010000279.1:0-9286 GCF_042723425.1 Streptomyces sp. NPDC058375
GCACCTCCCCTTCGCCGTACCGTGCTCAGCGGGCCGGCAGTTCGCCCGTCGGCCAGGCGTCGGCCAGCATCGCCCGGGTGTCGCCCAGCAGCTGGGGCAGCACCTTGGTGTGGCCTATGACCGGCATGAAGTTGGTGTCCCCGCCCCAGCGCGGCACCAGGTGCTGGTGCAGGTGCGCGGCGATCCCGGCCCCGGCCACCGAGCCCTGGTTCATGCCGATGTTGAAGCCGTGCGCCCCGGAGGCCGCCCTCAGCGCGACCATCGCCCGCTTGGTGAAGTCTGCCAGCTCCACCGTCTCCGGGCCGTCCAGCTCGGTGTAGTCGGCCACATGACGGTAGGGCACGACCATGAGGTGGCCGCCGTTGTACGGGTACAGGTTCAGGACCGCGTAGACGCGCTCGCCGCGCGCTACGACGAGCCCGTCCTCGTCCGATTTCTCCGGAATCGAACAGAACGGACAGCCGTCCTCGGCGCCCGGGCCGCTCGGCTTGTTCTCGCCCTGGATGTACGCCATCCGATGGGGGGTCCACAGGCGCTGGAATGCGTCGGGCGTCCCCACGCCGATCTGGTGCTCCGGCTCACTCGTCATGCCGATCAGCATATTGCGTCCCCCCGGCGGAGCGTGTCGCCGGGGGCGCACCGCTCGGCCGCCCACGATGCTGAGCCGATGAGCGACCGACCCGCCCCCGATCGACCCGCCCGGCTGGCCCGCTGGGAGCAGCGCACGGAGGTTCCGCTCTTCGCCGCGGGGCTGCTCTTCCTGACGGGATACGCGGTCCGGGTGCTGACCCCGCACGAGGCCGAACCCTGGAACGACGTCGCGCTGATCCTCGTCTGCTCGACCTGGCTGCTGTTCCTCGTGGACTACGGGACGCGGCTGCGGCTCAGCGGACTGGGCGCGCGCTTTCTGCGCGTGCACTGGCTCGACACCCTGGTCCTGCTGCTGCCCCTGCTGCGCCCGCTGCGCATGGTCAGGGTGTACACGGCGGTGCAGCAACGCCGCGACCGCCCGCGGCTCAGCCTGTACGCGCGAGTGATCTCGTACGCGAGCCTGACCGCCGCCCTGCTCGGCTTCGCCGCCTCGCTCGCGGTCTATCACCTGGAGCACACGGCCCCCGACGCCTCCATCCGCACGTTCGGCGACGCCGTGTGGTGGGCGTGCGCGACGCTCACGACGGTCGGTTACGGGGACGTCGCACCCGTCACGTTCTGGGGCCGGACGGTCGCGGCGGGGCTGATGGCCGGCGGCCTGGCGCTGCTCGGCGCGGTGACCGGGTCGTTCTCGTCGTGGCTGGTCCAGGTGTTCACCAGGGAGGACGAGAAGCGGCCCCCGGAGCGCGGGTAGCGCTGCGGGGGCCGTTTCGCCTAACGGTCAGACCTGTACGCGGTCCTCGACGGCCTTCGCGATCTTGGCGAGAGCCTCGTCGACCGGGATGCCGTTCTCCTGCGAACCGTCGCGGTAGCGGAAGGAGACGGCACCGTTGGCCATGTCCTCGTCACCGGCGATGATCATGAAGGGCACCTTGGCCTTCTGCTGGTTGCGGATCTTCTTCTGCATCCGGTCCGAGGACGCGTCCACGTCCACCCGCAGCCCCTGCTTGCGCGCCTTGGCGGCGAACTCCTGCAGGTAGGGGATGTGGGCGTCGCCGATCGGGATGCCGACGGCCTGGACCGGGGCGAGCCAGACCGGGAACGCACCCGCGTAGTGCTCCAGGAGCACGGCGAAGAAGCGCTCGATGGAACCGAACAGAGCACGGTGGATCATGACCGGGCGCTGCTTGGAGCCGTCCGGGCCGGTGTACTCCAGGTCGAAGCGCTCCGGCAGGTTGAAGTCGAGCTGCACGGTCGACATCTGCCAGGTCCTGCCGATGGCGTCCTTGCACTGCACGGAGATCTTCGGCCCGTAGAACGCGGCGCCGCCCGGGTCCGGGACCAGCGGCAGGCCCTGCTTCTCGGCGACCTGACGCAGCGTCTCGGTGGCCTCTTCCCAGGTCTCGTCCGAGCCGACGTACTTCTCCGGGTCCTTGGTGGACAGCTCCAGGTAGAAGTCGGTGAGCCCGTAGTCGCGGAGCAGGTTCAGCACGAAGGTGAGCGTGCGGTCCAGCTCCTCCGCCATCTGCTCCTTGGTGCAGTAGATGTGCGCGTCGTCCTGCGTGAAGCCGCGCGAGCGGGTCAGGCCGTGCACGACGCCCGACTTCTCGTACCGGTACACCGTGCCGAACTCGAAGAGGCGCAGCGGCAGTTCGCGGTAGGAGCGGCCGCGCGCGTCGAAGATCAGGTTGTGCATCGGGCAGTTCATCGGCTTGAGGTAGTAGTCCACCCCGTCGTCGAGCTGCATGGGCGGGTACATGCCGTCGGCGTACCAGTCCAGGTGGCCGGACTTCTCGAAGAGCTTGCCCTTGGTGGCGTGCGGGCTGTAGACGAACTCGTAGCCCTCCTCCTCGTGACGGCGGCGCGAGTAGTCCTCCATGGCCCGGCGGATGACGCCGCCCTTGGGGTGGAAGACCGCGAGGCCCGGGCCGATCTCGTCGGGGAAGGAGAAGAGATCCAGCTCGTTGCCGAGCTTGCGGTGGTCGCGCTTGGCGGCCTCCTCCAGGAACTCCAGGTGCGCCTTCAGCTCGTCCTTGGTCGGCCAGGCGGTGCCGTAGATGCGCTGGAGCATCGGGTTCTTCTCGCTGCCGCGCCAGTACGCCGCGGCGTTGCGCATCAGCTTGAACGCCGGGATGAACCGGGTGGTCGGCAGGTGCGGACCCCGGCAGAGGTCCTTCCAGCACAGGTCGCCGGTCTTCGGGTCGAGGTTGTCGTAGATGGTCAGCTCGCCGCCGCCCACCTCGACATCCGCGCCGTCGTCCGAGGAGGCGGAGCCCTTGATGCCGATGAGCTCCAGCTTGTACGGCTCGTCGGCCAGCTCCTCGCGGGCGGCCTCGTCGGAGACCACGCGGCGGGAGAACTTCTGGCCCCGCTTCTGGATCTCCTGCATCTTCTTCTCGATGGCCTTGAGGTCCTCGGGGGTGAACGGCTTCTCGACGTCGAAGTCGTAGTAGAAGCCGTCCTTGACCGGCGGGCCGATGCCGAGCTTGGCCTCGGGGAAGAGTTCCTGCACGGCCTGGGCCATCACATGCGCGGTGGAGTGGCGCAGGATGTTGAGGCCGTCCTCGGAGGAGATCTCCACCGGCTCGACGCTCTCGCCGTCCTGGAGGACGTACGAGAGGTCCTTCAGCTCGCCGCCGATGCGCGCGGCGACGACGGTGCGCTGCCCGGGGAAGAGCTCGCCGGCCGTCGTGCCCGTCGTCACCACGTGCTCTTCCCGCTCGGAATCGCGTTGGATGATCACACGGACGTCTGACACCGGTCTCTCCTGACTGAGGGGATGCCCGTTTCCTGGTCCACGGGCAAGGAGAATCGTACCGAGCCGTACGCCCCCGACGCGAACGCCTTCCGGGCCGCCCTACGGCTCCTCCCCCGCGCACGCCTCCTCGAAGAAGTCGACGTTCTCCTGGAGCGCCTTCATCAGCCGGTCCCGCTCCGCCTCGTCGACCTGGACGGGCGCGACCTGCGAGGCCCCGGTGAGCCGCCGGAAGCCGCCCCGGTTCTCCAGCCGCCCCTCCACCCGCAGCGGCAGCCCCACGAGGTGGGCGTGGCCCGCGATGCGGTACGCCTCCTCGTCCAGCTCCACGCGGACGTGCGCGACCTCGGCCCCGGCCAGCACCCGCAGCCGTACGATCCCGGCCCCGCGCGGCCCGGAGCGGCGCAGCCGGACCACCGCACCGGTCAGCCGGACCTGCACGGCGGGTTCGTCGCGGAGGTAGCGGGCTCCGGCGGCGCGCAGGGCGGGCAGGTCGCCCGGGGAGAACTCGACGGGGGCGGGGCGGGCCGGGCAGCCGTCCGGAGTGCCTGCGGCGGGCGCCCACCGCAGGTCGACCCCGGCCCCCTCGGAGCCGCGCACCAGGGCGATCAGCGCCTCGGTCAGCTCCCGGCCGACGCCCGCGGCGATCGCGCTGTCGAAGGCCTCCATGCCACCGGTGGCCCGCTGGTAGTCGACCGCCTCGCGGGTGGCGTGCAGGGCGTGGCAGAGCTGGACGGCGACGGCGCGCCCGGAGGCGACGGGGACGTACGCGGTGAGGCTGCGGCCGCCGGGGGCGGGGCCGATGAGCGCGTCGTCCAGTGCGGCGCGGGCCTTCCTGCGGTGTCGCGCCCCGTGGTAGCCCGCCCGGCCGCGGGCCGCCAGCGCCCCGGCCATGAGGACCTGTCGGGCTGCCGTGTGCAGGGCCTCGGCCTCGGTCCAGCCCGAGGCGCCGACCGCTCCGGCCGCCGACTCGGGGGCCTCGCGCCACCACCGGATCTCGTCGCTGGGCACGGCGAGGGAGACCAGGACGTCCCGGGCGGAGGGGTCGGCGCTGCGGCCGAGGGCGACGAGGGCTTCCTCGATCAGCTCCCCGCTGTCGGGGAAGGCCGCGCTCTCGGGCACCAGCAGGCTGGTCGCCCCGGCCGCGGGTCCGGGCGGGGTCCAACGGCCGTAACGCCCCGGCGCTCCGCCGCGCCGCTGCCAGCCGTGCCGGCGCAGGAGGGCCCCGAGGACGGCGGGGTCGGGCAGCTCGGTGCCGGCCTCGGCGAGCGGCGGGGGCCAGGGGCGGACGGTGGGGTGCGAGCGGGCGGCGGGCATTCCCGCCGCGCCCGTGGGCTCGTCCATCGACCGGTGCATCAGGGTCTCCCTCCGGCCCCGACCCGGGCCATGATGTCGCAGAGTGCGCGGTCGTCGAAGATCCGCGAGGTCGGGATGCGCACAGTGGTCCGGTGCCGGCCCGTCACCGCGTGGCCGGCCAAATTGGTCCAGTAGCAGCAGTGGCGCAGGTCGAGGCCGCCGGGCCCGGCGCGCAGCCAGTCGTCCTGGCTGCGGGGCACGATCATCACGACCAGGATCTTGTGCACCGTCACCGGGGAGCGGGCGAGCTTGACGAGGTGGGCGTTGTCGAGGGTGAAGGAGAACGCCCCGCCGGCCGGGTGCGGCGGTATCTGGTAGGTGCACTTGAGCTGCACCTTGATGGTCACTTCGTCGTCGACGGTGTGGGCCGGGGCGCCGTGGCTGACATGCCAGTCGATGCCGTTGTCGGGGAAGGGCTGGGACAGGGAGCATCCCGCCGCCGCCGCGACGGCGTGCAGATAGCCCACCTGAAGGGTCTCCATGCAGGCGGTGGTGGCGAGGGAGCCGCGCAGCGGCGCTTCGAGCTGCTGCGGCGGCCGGGGCCCGAAGGCCTCGGTGCGGGCGGTTCCCCCGGGGTCGGGCTGCGCGAGCGCCATGGCTCCGTGTGCCTTCCGGGCGTGCCGATCGAGGGCAGGTGGTCTGCCGGCGGGTTTCGTGGGCTGGGCGGATCGACGGACGTCGCCGGCAACTGCCGGGCGTCCCACCTGTGTTGTCACCGCATCAGACCGCCCGCAAACGGCGTATCAGGCAAACAGCCCGGGTATCACCGATACCGGGCAGAGGAATCACTCCATCTGCCGTGCGGGTGCGAGGAGTTCGGGGATGATGCACTGGTTCGAAGGGCCGCTGGCCGCTTTTGACACGGAGACGACAGGCGTGGACGTCGAGCGGGACCGAATCGTTTCGGCCGCTCTCGTCGCGCAGGACACCGCGGGCGGTCGCGTCCGCGTCACTCGCTGGCTGGTCAATCCGGGGGTTCCGGTTCCGCCCGGGGCGACGGATATCCACGGACTGACCGACGAACACCTTCAGCGCAACGGGCGTTGGCCCGCCCCGGTGATGGACGAGATAGCCCGGGCACTGGCGGAGAGCTGCGCGACGGGCCGGCCGCTGGTCGTGATGAACGCTCCCTTCGACCTGACGCTGCTGGACCGGGAGCTGAGGCGGCACCGGGCGTCGTCGCTGGCGCGCTATCTCGACGGGGCGCCTATGCGGGTGGTGGACCCCCGGGTGCTGGACAAGCATCTGGACCGCTACCGCAAGGGCCGCCGTACGCTCACGGATCTGTGCGCGAGTTACGAGGTGGTGCTCGACGGAGCCCATGACGCGGCGGCCGACGCGACCGCCTCACTGGAGCTGGTGCGGGCTGTGTGCCGGCGCTTCTCGACCCGGCTGGAGCGGCTGTCGCCGTCCGAGCTGCACAGCCGCCAGGTGGCCTGGCACGCGGCCCAGGCGCGTGGCCTGGAGGCGTGGTTCGCGAAGAGCGGGACGCCGGAGGCGGTGGACCCGTCGTGGCCGCTGCGCCCGGAACTGCCCGCGGCGGCGTGAGGGTCCGGGTGGTCCGGACATGCGAAAGCCGGTCCGCGTGACGCGTGCGGACCGGCTTTCCCCGGTGGGCGATACTGGGTTCGAACCAGTGACCTCTTCGGTGTGAACGAAGCGCTCTCCCACTGAGCTAATCGCCCGGGAACGGGTTGAACCATACAGGGCTTCGCGGGCTTCGTTCAAACTCCTTCCGGCCGCGCTCTACTCAGGGCGTCCCGGCCGCGAAGTGAGTATCCGAGCGCATGTACGGGCCGGGTGGCCGGGGCCACACTCCCGTACATGGAACATGTGCCCCCGCCTGCCGAGGAACTGGCCCGCCTCGACCGTGAACTGGCCGAGCTGGACGCCCGCCGGGCCCAGCTGCTGACCCGGCGCGCCTGGCTGCTCGCCGCGCTGCGGCCGCCGGCGCCGACGGCCGCCCCGGGCTGGAACCCGTCCGGCTGGGGAGCACCGTCCGGCGGCCGGGCGGGCGCACCGGCACAGCCGTGGGGTTCCGTCCCCCCGAAGCAGGCATCCGCGCCGCGCAGCGCGCAGAACGTGCTGCTGACGCTGGGCGGTCTGCTGCTGACGGTCGCGGCCATCGCGTTCACGCTGGTGAGCTGGGGCTCGATGGGGATCGGCGGCCGGTCGGCCGTGCTGGCGGCGGTGACGCTGGGGGCGCTGATCGCCCCGGCGGTGCTGCTGCGGCGGGGGCTGGGCGCCACCGCCGAGGCGCTGGCGGCCCTGGCCCTGGTGCTGACGCTGCTGGACGTCTACGCGGTCCACGCGGTGGCGGCCCCGGACACGGACGGGCTCGGTTTCACGGCGGTCGCCTTCGCGGTGCTCGCGGCGCTGTGGACGGCGTACGGGCTGGCGCTGGGCAAGCTGCGCCTTCCGCTGCCGGCCGCCGTGGTGCTGGCCCAGTGGCCGCTGCTGTTCTGGGCGTGGGCCGCGGGCGCGCCGGCACTGGTGGTCGGGTGGGCGCTGCTGGCGACGGCGGTGCTGGACGGTGCGATCGCGCTGTGGGGCCGGGGCACCGGGACACGGGTCCTGGCGTGCGTCGGCGGATCGGTGATGGGCTTCTCGGCCCTGCTGGTGGGGCTGACGCTGTCCACGACGGCCTCCGGGCCGCTCGGGGCGGTGGCGCCCGGTGCGCTGCTGCTGACGGCGGCTGCGGCGGCCCTGGCCGGGGCGTGGCGCGCGCCGAAGGGCTTTGCGCGCACGGGCGGCGTGGTGGCCGGTCTCGCGGCGGTGGCCGCGGTGGGCGGCGTACCGGCGGCGGCGGTGCCGGACGGCTGGCGGGTGCTCGCGTACCTGCTGTGCGGCCTCGCGCTGACGGCGGTCGTACGGGCCCGGCTGCCGAGGAACGCGGCGCAAGGGGTGCTGGTGGCGTCGGCCGCTGTGACGGCCGGGGCCCTGGTGGGGACGGTGCCGGGGGTCGCGGCGGTGCTGCTGGGCCCGGTGACGCTGCTGTCGGACGTGTGGGCGGGGTCGCCGGAGGGCTTCCGGTCCGCGCTCGGGTCGACGCTTTCGTGGTCGGAGCCGGCCGCGGCCCCGGCGGTGCTGGCCCTGGTGGCCGGGCTGCTGGGGGCGGCGTACCGGTGGTGGCCGTCGCTGGCGCGGATCGCCGGGCCCTTGACCGCGCGGGAGACGCCGGAAGCGGGCGGGACACCGGGCGCGGGTAGGCCGGGCGACGCTTCGGCGCGAGGTGCGGCCGGTGCGGGTGCCTCGGGGCACGGGGCCGGGACGCCGGGTGCGGAGGTGCCGGGAGCGTCCGGGACGGCGGCACACGGGGCCGGCGCCCCCTGGTCGGGCTGGAACAGTGCGGCGTGGACCGGAGCCTGGACCGGTGCCGGGGCCGGCGGTGCGCGCAGGCTCTCCGGGGCGGCGTTGCGCGGGGCGGCCGGTGCCGGGGCCCTGGCGCTCGGCTGGGGTGCGCTGCTGCTCACCGGGGCCGTGCTGGACGTGCCCTACGCGGTCGCGGTCGTCGCGGAGACGGTGCTGGTGGCCGGTCTGCTCGCGCTGGCCGTACGCGGCGCGGAGGGCGGCCGGGAGGGGTCGGCGGCGGTGGCGGTGACCGCGCTGGTGGCGGCGGTGGCCGGGGCGGTGAGCGTCGGGCTGCTGTCGCTGGCGTCCGAGGGGGCCTCCTACGCGGTGTTCGGCGCGCTGGCGGCCCTGTTCGCCGGGGCGGCGGTCCGGGCGGGGGCCGGGGCGCCGCGTGCGGTGTCCGCGGTCGCCGCGACGGTCTCGGCGACCGTGCTCACGGGGTTCGCGGGCCGGTCCCTGGGGCTCGCCCCGTACGAGGCCGCGCCGCTGCTGCTCCTGGTGCCCGCGCTGACGGTGCTGCTCGGGGCGCGGCTGCGGCGGAACCCGGTGGCGTTGCCGGTGGAGCTGACCGGCGCGCTGGGGGCGCTGGTCGCCGTGGGGCTCGCGGTGCCGGACGCGCCGTTCCTGGCGCTGGTGCTGGCGCTGTGCGGGGTGCTGGCGGCGGGTGCGGCGGTGCGGACGGAGCGGCGGCCGGTGGCGGGTTACCTGGCGGCGGCGCTGTTCGTGCTGGCCACCTGGGTGCGGCTGGCGGCCTCGGAGGTGTCGTTCCCGGAGGCGTACACCCTGCCGGTGACCGTGCCCGCCCTGGTGGTGGGGGTGCTGCGGCGCTGGAAGGACGCGGAGGCGTCGTCGTGGACGGCGTACGGTCCCGGGCTCGCGGCGACGTTGCTGCCGAGCCTGGCGGTCGCCTGGACCGACACGGACTGGCTCCGGCCGCTGCTGCTGGGCGTGGCGGCGCTGGTGATCACGCTGCTGGGCGCGCGCTACCGCCTCCAGGCCCTGCTGGTGCTCGGCGGGGCGGTGCTGGCGCTGGACGGGCTGCACGAGCTGGCGCCGTACGTGGTGCAGGTGGCGGGGGCGCTCCCCCGCTGGCTGCCGCCGGCCCTGGCCGGGCTGCTGTTGCTGGTGGTGGGCGCGACGTACGAGCAGCGGCTGCGCGACGCCCGTCGGCTGAAGGACGCGCTGGGGCGGATGCGGTGAGCCGCGCCGGCCCGGGGGCGTGCTGTTCGCAGC
>NZ_JBHXJG010000280.1:0-9243 GCF_042723425.1 Streptomyces sp. NPDC058375
TGTCAGTGCTACGGCTTGAGGTTCTCGCCGTCGATGCCGAGGCCCGGGAGGAGCCCGGGGAGGAGCGGGGGCAGGGTGACGTCCGGGGCGGCGGGGGCGCTCGGACGGTTCTCGGAGGGCGGCGGGGTGAGGTCGTCCGTGGGGAGCTCGTCCAGCAGGCCGTCCGTGCCGCCGCCGAGCAGTCCGTCGTCCGGGGTGGCGTCGGAGGAGCCCGACGAGCCGGAGGGCTTGGGGTCCGCGCTGCCGTCGGTGCGGCCTCCGGGCTTCTCGGGGGAGGCCGGAGGTGCGGTGGCGTCGGTGCGGGGGGAGCCGGTGTCCGGGGCGGTGGTGGCGCCGGAGCGGCCGGTGCCCTTGTCCTCGCCCGGGGGACGGGGGAGGAGGGACTGGAGCGGCGCGACTTCCTCGTCCATGGCGTCGAAGACGGAGGTGACCTCGTCGCGGATGTCGGTGAGCTGGACGGGCAGCCGGTCGCGGAGGCCGCTCCAGGTGTCGCGGTGCGAGCGGGAGAAGGTGTCCAGGGTCTGGATGGGGCCGATCGCTCCGTCGCGCTGGTAGGCGGAGCGGAGCAGGCGGTGGCCCTCGGAGGCGTCGTGGGACATGCCGTTGAGCGCGCGTCTGACCGCGCCGAGGGACTCGTGGTCCAGGGCGCCGGAGCGGCCGCGCTCCATGAGTCTGCGGGCCTCGCTGAGCCGGGTGGAGGCCTGGTCGAGGTAGGCCTCGCCGCGGTCGGCGTCGCCCTTGGCCATGCCGAGGCTGATGTCCTCCATCCCGCGCTTGAGTCCGTACAGCGAATCACCGGGGAGGGCGTCGGAGCTGGCGGCGGCCACTCCGCCGAAGGCTCCCGCGGCCACGCCGACGGTGAGCCCGCCGGCGGTGAGCCCCTTCGCCCAGCGGGAGCGGGGGCGCAGTTTGCGCAGTGGTGAGGCCCGGTGGGCCCCCTTGCCCCGTTGCACGGGCACCGTAGGGCCCGTGGACGCGCCGCCCTCGGCGAACATGGCCTCCATGGCGGCGACGAGCTGGGCTCGCTGTGCCACTTTGACCTCGGGGTCCAACTGCGGCTTCGGTAGCTCACCGAGGCCGTTCGCCAGGGCCAACAGCGGTCCGCGGTCGGCCTGGTCGGCCGGCTCCGCGGGCTGTACGGCCGCCGCACCCTGGGGGGTCTGCTCCTCCAGGGCCTGGGCGAAGGCGTTCGCCCGCCGGTGTGCCGAAACGTTTGCGATCACTGGCGGCACCTCCTCTCGTCATGACGGTCGACTCCCCTGGCGGTCCGGAAGGTTGCACACCTTGAGCGTTTCCACTCGATGGAGTGAGTGGAGACGGACAGGGGGTGACGACAGGGGGCCTGCAACCGGCACAACGACGTGCGCGGCACTTGGGTTACGCACGAAAGATGATCGGACCAGTGCGTGACGGGACGGTCACGCAGGGGTCGGCGTCAGGGGGTCGTCGACAGGGGTGGTCAGCGGGCGTCGTCCGGCAGGAGCCGGGCGAGCGTCCGTACGGCTCGGTACTGGAGGGTCTTGATCGCGCCCTCGTTCTTGCCCATCACCCGGGCGGTCTCGGCGACCGAGAGGCCTTGGAGGAACCGCAGGGTGACGCACTCCTGCTGTTGGGGGTTGAGTCGCCGCACGGCCTGGAGCAGTGCGGCGTTGGAGAGGGACTCCAGGACGGAGTCCTCGGGGCTGCGCGCCACCTCGTTGGCGTCGAGCATTTCGCCGGTGGTCACTTCCAGTCGGAAACGACTGGATTTGAAGTGGTCGGCGACCAGGTTGCGAGCGATCGTGACCAGCCAGGCACCGAAATCGCGGCCCTGCCAGGTGAACGTGGAGATACGGCGCAGCGCGCGGAGGAAGGTCTCGCTGGTGAGGTCCTCCGCGGTCGCCTTGCCGCCCACGCGGTAGTAGATGTACCGGTACACAGTGTCGCTGTACTGGTCGTACAGGCGGCCGAAGGCGTCCGCCTCACCGGCCTGCGCGCGCTCGACGAGATCCATCATGCGCGCGCTGTCGCTGTCGGCCGTGGGACGGCGGACGGTCGACGTGGTGGTCGAGGCGGTGCGGGTGCTGCGTCTTCCGACCGCCGCACTGCGTTCGGCCAGGGCGTAGCAAGGGCCGACAGGTGCAGGGGTGGCAAATGCGGGGACGGCGTACGCGGTGGGGACGAAGCCGCGCAAGCGGTCAATGACCGATGCACGCAGCGTAGCCAGGCCCGAGGCGTCAACCCCGACGTGTGGGTACACGGGACTCCCAGAGGCAGAGCTTCCATCACGAGCAGTTCGAAAATCGTCACCCGTGGTAGCGGGTGATGGTCTCCGTGATGCGTCTGAGGAGAATAACGCTTCGTGCAGGCAGCGCTACACCCAGTTGTCTAAATCACCGGTTCCGTCGCTTCTCTTATCGCTAAGTGACGTAACGAGTAGCACATGGTGACCGTTTATTGATCGGATTACTTCGTGATCTGTCTACGGGGGCGACGGGTTGTGGCCGCGCGCCGACGATCCGACTGGCGGGAGGGGGTGTCGGCCGCGTTGACGAAACGGCTTTCGATCGGCCGGACGGCTTCGGGCGTGGCTGCGCCCCGTGACCGGACGGGGCGGGCGGGCACGGGGCGCGGTGGTGGAAACGGGCCGCGGGTGCGGGTCAGCGGCGGCGGCGGTGCAGGGCGACGGCGGCGGCCGTGCCGCCCGCGAGCGCGCCGACCCCGGCGGCGGCCGGAATGCCGACCTTGGCCGCCTTGCGGCCGGTGCGGTAGTCGCGCAGCCGCCAGTCGCGGGCGCGGGCGTACTTGCGGAGCTTGGTGTCCGGGTTGATCGCGTAGGGGTGGCCGACCAGCGAGAGCATCGGGATGTCGTTGTGCGAGTCGCTGTAGGCGGCGCAGCGTTCCAGGTCCAGTCCCTCGGCAGCGGCCAGCGCGCGGACGGCCTCGGCCTTGGCGGGGCCGTGCAGCGGTTCGCCCACCAGACGGCCGGTGTAGACGCCGTCGACCGATTCGGCGACGGTGCCGAGCGCGCCGGTCAGGCCGAGGCGGCGGGCGATGATGGTGGCGGTCTCCACGGGGGCGGCGGTGACCAGCCAGACCCTCTGCCCGGCGTCCAGGTGGGCCTGGGCCAGCGCGCGGGTGCCGGGCCAGATGCGGTCGGCCATGTACTCGTCGTAGATCTCCTCGCCGATGGACATCAGCTCGGAGACGCGGTGGCCCTTGACGATGGACAGGGCGCTGTCGCGGGCGTCCTGCATGTGCTCGGGGTCCTCGACGCCGGCCAGCCGGAACCACGCCTGCTGCCAGGCGAACCGGGTGAGTTCGCGGCGTTCGAAGAACTTGCGCTTGTAGAGGCCGCGGCCGAAGTGGAAGATCGCGGCGCCCTGCATCACGGTGTTGTCGAGGTCGAAGAACGCGGCGGCGCGGTCGTCCCCGGCGACCGGGAACGCGGGCTTCTCGGGAGGTGTCGCGTCCGCTTCTTCCGGGGCCTTGGTCAGGAGGGCGGAGTCGTCGTCGGCGGCCGAGGTCTTGCGCGCGGCCTCGGCGGCGGCCTCGCCTGCCAGGACGCTCCGTGCGGTAGCGGAACGCCTACGGGGTGTGAGCCATCCAAGAGCGGCCATGCGGTGAGCATAGCCAGTCCGCCCGTACCTTCCCGACCTGCCGCGATGCGGCGGCGTGAACGCTTCGGGTCGGAATGGTGAATCGGGCGATTCCGGACGGGCCGAGGCGGGGGCGGACGGGCTCGGGATCCGGGTCCGACGGGCGCAGAATGTAGGCATGAGCCCTCTGTTGCGACGTAACCGGAAGAAGCCCGCCGAGCGGGTGGTCACGCTGGTCGGAAAGCCCGGGTGCCATCTCTGCGAGGACGCGCGGGCGGTGGTGAGCGCGGTCTGCGAGGAGACCGGTGCGTCGTGGGTGGAGAGGGACATCACCGAGGACGAGGAGCTGTACAAGGAGTTCTGGGAGCAGATTCCGGTGGTGCTGATCGACGGTGAGCAGCACACGTTCTGGCGGGTGGACCCGGCGAGACTGCGCAAGGCGCTGGGTGCGGACGCGAAACCCGGTTAACATTGCGGGCGTTTTGAGTGGCCTCGGGGGCGTAGATGTGAGGAGTGTGTACCGCTTTGCCCCCTTCGAGGCTGCAACGGGCTGGTGCGGTCCCCGGTTCCGGGATCGCACGGGAAATGCGCGTGACCCCGGTCACTTTGACCGGACAAAACGGACACTATCTTTGTGCACGCGTTCACAAAGACATAGCCTGCATTCGACGGGGCGGTCTTGGGACATACGGCCGCCTGCAGCCCAGCTCATCCCGCAGGAGCACCGTGGCAACTGGCCGAACTCACCGACCGGCGACCCGTAGCCGAGGAATTCCCGAGGCCACCGTCGCCCGACTTCCGCTGTACCTGCGCGCCCTCACCGCGCTCTCCGAGCGATCCGTACCCACGGTCTCCTCCGAGGAACTGGCGACCGCGGCCGGGGTCAACTCCGCGAAGCTGCGCAAGGACTTCAGCTACCTCGGGTCCTACGGCACCCGCGGTGTCGGGTACGACGTCGAGTATCTCGTCTACCAGATCTCGCGCGAGCTCGGGCTCACCCAGGACTGGCCGGTCGCGATCGTCGGCATCGGTAACCTCGGCGCGGCCCTCGCCAACTACGGCGGCTTCGCCTCCCGCGGCTTCCGCGTCGCGGCGCTGATCGACGCCGACCCCGCCATGGCCGGTACGCCGGTGGCCGGGATCGCCGTCCAGCACACGGACGACCTGGACCGGATCATCAGCGACAACGGTGTGTCCATCGGCGTGATCACCACTCCGCCCGGCGCGGCCCAGCAGGTCTGCGACCGGCTCGTCGCCGCCGGTGTGACCTCCATCCTGAACTTCGCGCCCACCGTTCTCTCGGTGCCCGAGGGCGTCGACGTACGCAAGGTCGACCTCTCCATCGAGCTCCAGATCCTCGCGTTCCACGAGCAGCGCAAGGCCGGCGAGGACGCCGCCGCCGAGGACGAGGGCGCGCCCCCGATGCGCGCCACGCCCACCGGCCGAAAAGGACCCGACGGGGACATGCCCGCCGTGATGCCCGCATGAGCCTCCTCGTCGTCGGACTGAGCCACCGCAGCGCACCCGTCTCCGTACTGGAGCGGGCCTCCCTCGCTGCCGACACCCAGGCCAAGCTGCTCCAGGACACCCTCGCCGCGGAACCCGCGACCGAGGCCGCCGTGCTGGCCACCTGCAACCGCATCGAGCTGTACGCGGACGTGGACAAGTTCCACGCGGGCGTCGCGGAGCTCTCCACGCTGCTCGCCCAGCACAGCGGCGTCGGGCTGGACGAGCTCACTCCGTATCTCTATGTGCACTACGAGGACCGGGCCGTCCACCACCTGTTCTCGGTGGCCTGCGGGCTCGACTCGATGGTCGTCGGCGAGGGCCAGATCCTCGGCCAGATCAAGGACGCGCTCGCGCGCGGCCAGGAGCTGCACACCGCCGGACGGCTGCTGAACGACCTCTTCCAGCAGGCCCTGCGGGTCGGCAAGCGTGCCCACAGCGAGACCGGGATCGACCGGGCCGGGCAGTCGCTCGTCACCTTCGGGCTCCAGCAGCTCGCCGCCGGGGCCGACCCCGCCCTGTGGGCCGGGGGCAAGCGCGCCCTGGTCATCGGCGCCGGCTCGATGTCCTCGCTGGCCGCGGCGACCCTCGCCCGGACCGGCGTCGCCGAGATCGTCGTCGCCAACCGGACCCGCTCCCGCGCGGACCGCTTGGTGGAGATCCTCCAGCAGGGCGACGACACCGCCGTGCGCGCCCGCGCCGTCGAGATGTCCGCGGTGGGCGACGAACTGACACGTGCCGACATCGTCGTCTCCTGCACCGGCTCCACCGGCCTCGTGCTCACCGCCGACGCCCTCGCCGACGCCCTGGGCGTGACCCTGGACGCCGCGCCCGAGCGGCCGACGGTCACCGTCACCCCGGCCCCGGACGACGTCGACCAGCACGCCGCCTGGGTGGAGAACGGCTCCGTCGCCTCCGCCGCGCACGCCGGTCCGAGGACCGGGCCGCGCCGGGTCACCGCGCCCGACCGGTCGACCGGACCGGTGCGGCTCGCCCTGCTCGACCTCGCCATGCCGCGCGACATCGACGGCGCCGCCCACCGCATCGACGGGGTGCGCCTCGTCGACATCGAGTCGCTCGCCGAGGCGTCCGCCGACGCCCCGATGGCCGCCGACGTGGACCGGGTCCGCACGATCGTCTCCGACGAGGTGGCCGCCTTCGGCGCCGCCCAGCGCGCCGCGCACGTCGCCCCGACCGTGGTCGCCCTGCGCACCATGGCCGCCGACGTGGTCGCCGGCGAGATCGCCCGGCTGGACGGCCGCCTCCCCGACCTGGACGAGAAGCAGCGCGCCGAGATCACCCAGACCGTGCGCCGCGTCGTCGACAAACTCCTGCACGCGCCCACCGTGCGGGTCAAGCAGCTCGCCAGCGAGCCCGGCGGCGCCGGGTACGCGGACGCGCTGCGAGAACTCTTCGACCTCGACCCGCAGACGGTGGCCGCCGTCTCCCGGGCAGACCTGAACGACCCGAATAGAGGGCGGTCATGACCGACAACTCATCCCCGGGCGCGCGGAGCACCGCGCCGCTCCGGCTGGGCACCCGGCGCTCCAAGCTCGCCATGGCCCAGTCCGGACTCGTCGCCGAGGCGGTCCGCGAGGTGACCGGGCGCGCCGTCGAGCTCGTCGAGATCACCACGTACGGGGACGTCTCCCGCGAGCACCTGGCGCAGATCGGCGGCACCGGTGTGTTCGTCGCGGCCCTGCGTGAGGCGCTGCTGCGGGGCGAGGTGGACTTCGCCGTCCACTCGCTCAAGGACCTGCCGACCAGCCAGCCCGACGACCTCGTGCTGGCGGCGGTGCCGCAGCGCGAGGACCCGCGCGACGCGCTGGTCGCCCGGGACGGACTGACCTTCGCGCAGCTGCGCGACGGCGCCCGCATCGGCACCGGTTCGCCGCGCCGCATGGCGCAGCTCAACGCGTACGCACGCTCCCACGGACTGCGGATCGAGACCGTCCCCATCCGGGGCAACGTCGACACGCGGATCGGGTTCGTGCGGGACGGCAAGCTCGACGCGGTGGTCCTCGCCGCCGCCGGGCTCAGCCGTCTCGGCCGGAGCGGTGAGGTGACCGACTTCCTGCCGGTCGACACCGTCCTGCCCGCTCCCGGCCAGGGAGCACTGGCGATCGAGTGCGCCGCGTCCGGCGCCGACCTCGCCGCCGCGCTCGCCGAGCTCGAGGACCCGTACACCCGGGTCGCCGTGACCGCCGAGCGTGCCCTGCTCGCCGCCCTGGAGGCCGGCTGCTCCGCACCTGTGGGTGCGCTGGCCGACCTCCTGGTCGACGGCCAGGTTGTCAACGAACTGCGCCTGCGCGGAGTCGTCGGTACCACCGACGGGTCCTCGCTCGTACAGCTGTCCACCACCGGTCCCGTCCCCACGTCGCACGACGACGCGGCGGCCCTCGGTCGCGAACTCGCGTCCGAGATGCTCGCCAAGGGTGCGGCCGGTCTTATGGGGGAGCGAGCACTTTGAGCCCCACCGGCCCCGCCGCATCCGACTTTCCGGCCCTGTCCGCCCAAGGCCAGGTCACCTTCCTCGGCGCCGGTCCCGGCGACCCGGGACTGCTGACTCTGCGCGCTGTCGAAGCGCTCGCGAGCGCGGACGTCCTTGTCGCCGAGCCCGATGTGCTCGACGTCGTTCGCAGCCATGCGCGGGAAGGCGTGAGCACGCCTGAGCTGACGGTTGTTGACGTCTCGTCAACAGCCGCCGGTGTACCCGTTCTCAGGGATGCGGCCAATCTTGTCATGGAGGCCGCGAAGGGCGGCAGGCGGGTGGTCCGTGCCGTCGCGGGCGACCCGGGTCTTGACGGCGACGCGGGCGCGGAGATGCTCGCGTGTGCCGCCGCCGGGGTGCCCTTCGAGGTGGTCCCGGGCATCGCGAACGCCGTCGGTGTGCCCGCGTACGCCGGGGTGCCGCTGAGGGACGCGCAGGGTGCGGACGTCCGCTTCGTCGACGCCCGTACCGCCTCCGACCGGTGCTGGAGCGAGGTCGGCGCGAGCGACGCGACCGCCGTCGTCTCCACCACGCTCGACTCGGTCGCCGCGGCCGCCGGTGAGCTGGTCTCGGCGGGCCGCAAGCCCGACACCCCGCTCACCGTGACGATCGCGGGCACCACCACCCGCCAGCGCACCTGGACGGCGACCCTCGGGACGATCGCCCAGACCCTCAAGCAGGCCAAGGTGCTCCCCTCGCCCGAGGGCCACCGGCCGGTCATAGCCGTGGTCGGAGAGCGCAGCTCCGCCGCCCAGCGCGACCAGCTCGCGTGGTTCGAGTCCAAGCCGATGTTCGGCTGGAAGGTGCTCGTCCCGCGTACCAAGGAGCAGGCCGCGTCGCTCTCCGACCAGCTGCGTTCCTACGGTGCGGTGCCGCACGAGGTCCCGACGATCGCCGTCGAGCCGCCGCGTACGCCCCAGCAGATGGAGCGCGCGGTCAAGGGCCTGGTCACCGGCCGCTACGAGTGGATCGCCTTCACCAGCGTGAACGCCGTCAAGGCGGTCCGGGAGAAGTTCGAGGAGTACGGTCTCGACGCCCGCGCCTTCGCCGGGATCAAGGTCGCCGCGGTCGGCGAGCAGACCGCCGCAGCGCTGATCGACTTCGGCGTCAAGCCGGACCTGGTGCCCTCCGGCGAGCAGTCCGCCGCCGGGCTGCTGGAGGACTGGCCGCCCTACGACCCGGTCTTCGACCCGATCGACCGGGTGTTCCTGCCGCGCGCCGACATCGCCACCGAGACCCTGGTGGCCGGGCTGATCGAGCTGGGCTGGGAGGTGGACGACGTCACCGCGTACCGCACGGTCCGCGCCTCGCCGCCGCCGGCCGACACCCGCGAGGCGATCAAGGGCGGCGGGTTCGACGCGGTCCTGTTCACCTCGTCCTCGACGGTGCGCAACCTGGTCGGCATCGCGGGCAAGCCGCACAACGTGACCGTCATCGCGTGTATCGGCCCGGCCACCGCGAAGACCGCCGAGGAGCACGGCCTGCGGGTCGACGTGCTGTCCCCGGAGCCGTCCGTGCACAAGCTCGCCGAGGCGCTCGCCGCCTTCGGCGCGCAGCGCCGGGACGCGGCGAAGGAGGCCGGTGACCCGGTGACGCGGCCGAGCGAGCGGCGCCCGGGCGCGCGCAGACGTCGCACGACGACGTAGGTGTTACGTGGGCGGGTGGGCC
>NZ_JBHXJG010000281.1:0-9235 GCF_042723425.1 Streptomyces sp. NPDC058375
CTTTCGAGGTGCGGGGCCCTTCTTGCAGCTCAGTGAGCCACCAGGTCCAAGGACCAAGCAGAAACTACTTGATGATCTTGGTGACCTGGCCGGCGCCCACGGTCCGGCCACCCTCACGGATGGCGAACTTCAGGCCCTCTTCCATGGCGACCGGCTGGATCAGCGCGACGTCCATGAGGGTGTTGTCACCCGGCATGACCATCTCGGTGCCCTCGGGAAGGGTCACAACGCCCGTCACGTCCGTGGTACGGAAGTAGAACTGCGGGCGGTAGTTGTTGAAGAAGGGGGTGTGACGGCCACCCTCGTCCTTCGACAGGATGTAGGACTGCGCCTGGAACTCGGTGTGCGGGGTGACCGAGCCGGGCTTGATGATGACCTGGCCGCGCTCGACGTCCTCGCGCTTGATGCCACGGAGGAGCAGACCGACGTTCTCACCGGCCTGGCCCTCGTCGAGCAGCTTGCGGAACATCTCGATGCCGGTGACCGTGGTGGTGGTCTTCTCGGTCTTGATACCGACGATGTCGACGGTCTCGTTGACCTTCAGGACACCACGCTCGATGCGGCCGGTGACGACCGTACCGCGACCGGTGATCGTGAAGACGTCCTCGATCGGCATGAGGAACGGCTTCTCGACGTCACGCTCGGGCTGCGGGATGGACTCGTCGACAGCCTTCATCAGGTTGAGGACGGACTCACCCCACTCCTTGTCGCCCTCGAGCGCCTTGAGCGCCGAGACCTTGACGACCGGAACGTCGTCGCCCGGGAACTCGTACTCGGAGAGGAGCTCACGGACCTCGAGCTCGACGAGCTCCAGGATCTCCTCGTCGTCCACCATGTCGGCCTTGTTCAGGGCCACGACGATGTAGGGGACGCCGACCTGGCGGGCCAGGAGCACGTGCTCCTTGGTCTGCGGCATCGGGCCGTCGGTGGCGGCGACCACGAGGATGGCGCCGTCCATCTGCGCGGCACCCGTGATCATGTTCTTGATGTAGTCCGCGTGACCGGGGCAGTCGACGTGCGCGTAGTGACGCGACTCCGTCTGGTACTCGACGTGCGCGATGGAGATGGTGATACCGCGCTGGCGCTCTTCGGGAGCCTTGTCGATCTGGTCGAAGGCCGAGGCCTCGTTCAGGTCCGGGTACGCGTCGTGCAGCACCTTGGTAATGGCGGCCGTGAGGGTCGTCTTACCGTGGTCGATGTGACCGATGGTGCCGATGTTGACGTGGGGCTTAGTCCGCTCGAACTTTGCCTTCGCCACTGGGGTCCTCCTGAGTGGTTCTGTACGCCTTGCTTCATCGGCGCCAGGTGATCTTTGCTGGGGTGCCGGCGCCGGGGGCATACGGCACAGTGCTCGCGCGCTGTGCCGCATGCCCGCCAGGCTCCGGTGACAAGCCTAAAGCGTGAGCTCGGGAGAGTTACTCGCCCTTGGCCTTCGCGATGATCTCCTCGGCGACGTTCCGCGGAACCTCGGCGTAGGAGTCGAACTGCATCGAGTAGCTTGCGCGACCCGAGGTCTTGCTGCGGAGGTCTCCGACGTAGCCGAACATCTCCGAGAGGGGCACGAGGCCCTTCACGACGCGAGCGCCGCTGCGCTCCTCCATGGCCTGGATCTGGCCACGGCGGGAGTTGAGGTCGCCGATGACATCGCCCATGTAGTCCTCGGGCGTGGTGACCTCGACGGCCATCATCGGCTCCAGGAGCACGGGAGAGGCCTTGCGGGCACCCTCCTTGAACGCCTGCGAACCGGCGATCTTGAAGGCGAGCTCCGAGGAGTCGACCTCGTGGTAACCACCGTCGAGAAGGGTGACGCGGACGCCGACCATCTCGTAACCGGCCAGGATGCCGAACTGCATGGCTTCCTGAGCACCCGCGTCCACCGAGGGAATGTACTCACGGGGGATGCGGCCACCGGTGACCTTGTTGACGAACTCGTAGGAGGCGTCGCCACCCTCGATGGGCTCGAGGGCGATCTGCACCTTCGCGAACTGGCCGGTACCACCAGTCTGCTTCTTGTGCGTGAAGTCGATGCGCTCGACGGCCTTGCGGATCGTCTCGCGGTACGCGACCTGGGGCTTGCCGACGTTCGCCTCGACGCGGAACTCGCGCTTCATGCGGTCGACGAGCACCTCGAGGTGAAGTTCGCCCATACCACCGATGATGGTCTGGCCGGTCTCCTCGTCGGAGTGCACCTGGAAGGAGGGGTCCTCCTCCGAGAGGCGCTGGATGGCGACACCCAGCTTCTCCTGGTCACCCTTGGACTTCGGCTCGATGGCGACCTGAATGACCGGCGCCGGGAAGTCCATGGACTCCAGGATGACCGGGTTCTTGTCGTCGCACAGCGTCTCACCGGTGGTGGTCTGCTTGAGACCCATGACGGCGATGATGTCGCCGGCGCCCACCGATGCGATCTCCTCACGCTTGTTCGCGTGCATGCGGTAGATCTTGCCGATGCGCTCCTTCTTGCCCTTGACGGAGTTCAGCACCGCGGTGCCGGCCTCCAGGCGACCGGAGTAGATCCGGACGAAGGTGAGCTTACCGAGGTGCGGGTCGCTCGCGATCTTGAACGCCAGGCCGGAGAACGGCTCGTCGTCCGAGGGCTTGCGGGCGATGACCTTCTCCGGGTCCTTCACGTCGTGGCCCTCGATGGCCTCGACGTCCAGGGGGGAAGGCAGGTAGCGCACGACCGCGTCGAGCAGGGGCTGGACGCCCTTGTTCTTGAACGCGGTGCCACAGAACACCGGGGTGACGGTGACGGAGTCGGCACTGCCCTTCGACGCCAGCGTGATGCGACGGATGGCCTCGTGCAGCTGCTCCTGGGTGGGCTCGTTGCCCTCCAGGTACAGCTCCATCATGGCGTCGTCGTTCTCGGCCACGGCCTCGAGGAGCTTGGCGCGCCATTCGTCGGCGCTCTCCTTGAGGTTGTCCGGGATGTCGATGACGTTGTACATCTCGCCCTTGGCGGCCTCTTCGGGGTACACGAAGGCCTTCATCGACACGAGGTCGACAACGCCCGTGAAGTCCGCTTCGGCGCCGATGGGAAGCTGCATGACGATCGGGGTCGCGCCGAGGCGGTCCACGATCATGTCGACGCAACGGAAGAAGTCCGCACCGGTGCGGTCGAGCTTGTTGACGAAGCAGATACGCGGCACGCCGTAGCGGTCCGCCTGACGCCAGACGGTCTCGGACTGCGGCTCGACGCCCGCGACACCGTCGAACACGGTGACGGCGCCGTCGAGGACGCGGAGCGAACGCTCCACCTCGACGGTGAAGTCGACGTGACCCGGGGTGTCGATGATGTTGATGGTGTGGTCAACATCGTTGAGCGGCCAGTGGCAGGTCGTCGCGGCGGACGTGATCGTGATGCCGCGCTCCTGCTCCTGCTCCATCCAGTCCATCGTGGCAGCGCCGTCGTGGACTTCACCGATCTTGTAGCTCACACCGGTGTAGAAGAGGATCCGCTCAGTGGTGGTCGTCTTGCCCGCGTCGATGTGGGCCATGATCCCAATGTTGCGGACCTTGGCCAGGTCAAGCGAAGTGGTGGCCATAAGGCTCAATCTTCTCTCGGTCTCGATGGGGGTAGCGACTACCAGCGGTAGTGCGCGAAGGCCTTGTTGGACTCGGCCATCTTGTGGGTGTCCTCACGCTTCTTGACCGAAGCGCCGAGGCCGTTGGAGGCGTCGAGCAGTTCGTTCATGAGGCGCTCGGTCATGGTCTTCTCGCGGCGGGCGCGGGAGTAACCGACGAGCCAGCGCAGAGCGAGGGTGGACGCGCGACCGGGCTTGACCTCGATCGGCACCTGGTAGGTGGCGCCACCGACACGGCGGGACTTGACCTCGAGCGAGGGCTTGACGTTCTCAAGCGCGCGCTTCAGCGTGATGACCGGGTCGTTGCCGGTCTTCTCGCGGAGGCCTTCCATGGCGCCGTACACGATCCGCTCGGCGGTGGAACGCTTGCCGTCGAGGAGGATCTTGTTGATCAGCGACGTGACAAGAGGAGAGCTGTAGACCGGGTCGATGATGACCGGGCGCTTCGGGGCGGGGCCCTTACGAGGCATTCTTACTTCTCCTTCTTGGCGCCGTAGCGGCTGCGGGCCTGCTTGCGGTTCTTGACACCCTGGGTGTCAAGGGAGCCGCGGATGATCTTGTAACGAACACCCGGCAGGTCCTTCACACGGCCACCACGCACGAGCACGATGGAGTGCTCCTGCAGGTTGTGTCCCTCACCCGGGATGTAGGCCGTGACCTCGATGCCGGAGGTCAGACGCACACGCGCGACCTTACGGAGCGCCGAGTTCGGCTTCTTCGGGGTGGTCGTGAACACACGCGTGCAGACACCACGACGCTGGGGCGAACCCTCGAGCGCGGGCGTCTTGTTCTTCTCGACCTTGTCCTGCCGGCCCTTCCGGACCAGCTGCTGGATCGTAGGCACTACTTCTCCGGTTTCTGTGTGCCGTTCGTGAAACTAACCTGGAACATCGCCGACCCACGCGGTCGGGTGTGTCGAATACTGCGGACTTCCGCCCTAGGGGCAGAAGGGGCGCAGATTGCGGTGGCTACTGACGGACTCGCGGTGCGGCTGATGACACGCACACGAGCCCAGGCACACCCCAGGCACAAGGCTTGAGCGTACCTACCTCACGGACCTGGGTCAAAACAAATGCTGTCCACGCCGACGCACCGGGCCCGCGGACCACCCGGGACGGAGCCGGCGACCGTACGGCCCAGGGGGTGCGACCTTGCCGGACCCCGGCAGTCAAGGGACGCGGAAACAGCGCGCTTGCGCCCTGCCGCCGTACCTCACCATGCCGGACAAGGTGGTCAGCCGACCAGCCCGACCGGTCCCCGGACCGGCCTGGCCCGGCCCGGCCCGAGGGAGGCCCACATGACAGCCGACCGCCGTGACCCCGTCTTCCAGGCGCCGAGCGCGCTCGACACGACGTCAGCCTGGCCGTCATCGAATACGGTGACGCCGCTTCCGCCTACGCCCCGGCCATGACCGCTCCCGGACTGCCGCAGTCCGTCGTGGACGACTACGCGATCGTCGTGGCCGTCCTGGCACTCGCCCGCAAGGTTCCGCTGCCCGACGTGCCGCCTCTGCGGGCCGTGGGTACCCGTGCACTGCTCCGGGTCCACCACGCCCTGCTGGGCTGAGAGAGGCCGCCCCGGGGCCCGGGACGGCACACGCCGGAGGGCGGCCACCCCGTTGTGCACGGGATGACCGCCCTCCGGTCGATCAAGCGACAGCCACTCGCTTACTGGTTGTACGGACCGTAGTCGTAGTCCTCCAGCGGGACGGCCTGGCCGGAGCCGGTGCCGAACGGCGAGTAGTCGATGTCGTCGTAGCCGACGGCCGAGTACATCGCGGCCTTGGCCTCCTCGGTCGGCTCGACCCGGATGTTGCGGTAGCGGGACAGGCCCGTACCGGCCGGGATGAGCTTACCGATGATGACGTTCTCCTTGAGGCCGATCAGGGAGTCCGACTTGGCGTTGATCGCCGCGTCGGTGAGGACCCTGGTCGTCTCCTGGAAGGACGCCGCCGACAGCCACGACTCGGTGGCGAGCGAGGCCTTGGTGATACCCATCAGCTGCGGACGGCCGGAGGCGGGGTGACCGCCCTCGGTGACCACACGACGGTTCTCGGTCTCGAACTTCGACCGCTCGACCAGCTCGCCCGGAAGCAGCTCCGCGTCGCCGGACTCGATGATCGTCACGCGGCGGAGCATCTGCCGGATGATGATCTCGATGTGCTTGTCGTGGATCGACACGCCCTGCGAGTTGTAGACCTTCTGGACTTCGCCGACCAGGTGGACCTGGACCGCACGCTGGCCGAGGATGCGCAGCACGTCGTGCGGGTTGGTCGCACCGACGGTGAGCTTCTGGCCCACCTCGACCGGGTCGCCCTCGCCCACGAGCAGACGGGCACGCTTCGAGATCGGGAACGCCGTCTCGTCGCTGCCGTCGTCCGGGGTGACGACGAGCTTCTTGGTCTTCTCGGTCTCCTCGATCCGCACGCGGCCCTTGGCCTCGGAGATCGGGGCGACACCCTTCGGCGTACGGGCCTCGAAGAGCTCGACGACACGGGGCAGACCCTGGGTGATGTCGTCACCGGCCACACCACCGGTGTGGAAGGTACGCATCGTCAGCTGGGTGCCGGGCTCACCGATGGACTGGGCGGCGATGATGCCGACCGCCTCACCGATGTCGACCAGCTTGCCGGTGGCGAGCGAGCGTCCGTAGCAGAAGGCACAGGTGCCGACCGCGGACTCACAGGTCAGGACCGAGCGGGTCTTGACCTCCTCGACGCCGGCGCCCACCAGGGCGTCGATCAGGACGTCACCGAGGTCGACGTTGGCAGGCGCGATGACCTTGCCGTCCACCACGACGTCCTCGGCGAGCATGCGGGCGTAGACCGAGGTCTCGACGTCGTCCGTCTTGCGGAGCACGCCGTCGGCGCCCTTGACCGCGATCTTCAGCTTCAGGCCGCGGTCGGTGCCGCAGTCCTCCTCGCGAATGATCACGTCCTGCGAGACGTCCACCAGACGACGGGTCAGGTAACCCGAGTCGGCGGTACGCAGGGCGGTGTCCGCCAGACCCTTACGGGCACCGTGCGTGGAGATGAAGTACTCCAGAACGGTGAGGCCCTCGCGGAAGGACGCCTTGATGGGACGGGGAATCGTCTCGTTCTTGGCGTTCGACACCAGACCACGCATACCCGCGATCTGACGCATCTGCATCATGTTTCCTCGGGCACCCGAGTCGACCATCATGAAGATGGGGTTCGTCTTCGGGAAGTTCGCGTTCATCGCCTCGGCAACCTCGTTGGTCGCCTTGGTCCAGATCGCGATGAGCTCCTGCGTGCGCTCGTCCTTGGTGATCAGACCGCGCTCGTACTGCTTCTGGACCTTCTCGTCCTGCTCCTCGTAGCCCTTGACGATGGCCTTCTTGGCCTCGGGCACGACGACGTCGGAGATGGCCACGGTGACGCCCGAACGGGTCGCCCAGTGGAAGCCCGCCGCCTTCAGGTTGTCGAGCGTCGCCGCCACGATGACCTTGGGGTAGCGCTCGGCCAGGTCGTTGACGATCTCGGAGAGCTGCTTCTTGCCCACCGAGTAGTCGACGAACGGGTAGTCCTCGGGCAGCAGCTCGTTGAAGAGCGCACGGCCCAGGGTGGTCCGCAGCCGGAAGGTGTCACCGGGCTGGTACTCCGGCTCGCCCTCCTCGGCGACCGGCGGCACCCAGCCACGCGGCGGCATGGTGCCGACCGGGAAGCGGATGTCGACCTTCGCCTGGAGCGACAGCTCGCGGGCGTCGAAGGCCATGGTGGCCTCGGCCGTGGAGCCGAACGCGCGGTCCGCGCCCTTGACGTTCCGGCCCTCGTCGTCCGTGGTGAGGAAGAAGAGGCCCAGCACCATGTCCTGGGTCGGCATGGTGACGGGACGGCCGTCGGCCGGCTTCAGGATGTTGTTCGAGGACAGCATCAGGATGCGGGCCTCGGCCTGCGCCTCCGCGGAGAGCGGCAGGTGCACGGCCATCTGGTCACCGTCGAAGTCCGCGTTGAACGCGGTGCAGACGAGCGGGTGGATCTGGATGGCCTTGCCCTCGACCAGCTGCGGCTCGAAGGCCTGGATGCCGAGGCGGTGCAGGGTGGGCGCACGGTTCAGCAGCACCGGGTGCTCGGCGATGACCTCTTCGAGGACGTCGTACACGACGGTGCGGCCACGCTCGACCATGCGCTTGGCCGACTTGATGTTCTGCGCGTGGTTCAGGTCCACCAGGCGCTTCATCACGAACGGCTTGAAGAGCTCCAGCGCCATCGCCTTCGGCAGACCGCACTGGTGCAGCTTGAGCTGCGGACCGACGACGATCACGGAACGCGCGGAGTAGTCCACGCGCTTGCCGAGGAGGTTCTGACGGAAACGACCCTGCTTGCCCTTGAGCATGTCGCTCAGGGACTTCAGCGGGCGGTTGCCGGGACCGGTGACCGGGCGACCGCGGCGGCCGTTGTCGAACAGCGCGTCGACGGCCTCCTGCAGCATCCGCTTCTCGTTGTTCACGATGATCTCGGGGGCACCGAGGTCGAGGAGACGCTTGAGGCGGTTGTTGCGGTTGATCACACGGCGGTACAGGTCGTTCAGGTCGGAGGTCGCGAAGCGGCCACCGTCCAGCTGCACCATCGGACGCAGGTCCGGCGGGATGACCGGCACGCAGTCGAGCACCATGCCCTTGGGCTTGTTGCTGGTCTGCAGGAACGCGGAGACGACCTTGAGGCGCTTGAGCGCACGGGTCTTCTTCTGGCCCTTGCCGGTACGGATGATCTCGCGGAGGCGCTCGGCCTCCTCGTCGAGGTCGAAGGACTCCAGGCGCTTCTGCAGCGCGGCGGCGCCCATGCAGCCGTCGAAGTACGTGCCGAAGCGGTCACGCAGCTCGCGGTAGAGCAGCTCGTCGCCCTCAAGGTCCTGGACCTTGAGGTTCTTGAAGCGGCTCCACACCTCGTCGAGGCGGTCGATCTCGCGCTGCGCACGGTCGCGCAGCTGCTTCATCTCACGCTCGGCGCCTTCGCGCACCTTGCGGCGCACGTCCGCCTTGGCGCCCTCGGCCTCCAGCTCGGCCAGGTCGGTCTCGAGCTTCTTGGCGCGGGCCTCCAGGTCGGAGTCGCGGCGGTTCTCGGTCTGCTGGCGCTCGACGGAGACGTGGGCCTCCAGGGACGGCAGGTCGCGGGTACGACGCTCCTCGTCCACGAACGTGATCATGTACGCGGCGAAGTAGATGACCTTTTCCAGGTCCTTCGGCGCGAGGTCCAGCAGGTATCCGAGCCGCGAGGGAACGCCCTTGAAGTACCAGATGTGGGTGACGGGAGCGGCAAGCTCGATGTGGCCCATCCGCTCACGACGCACCTTGGCGCGAGTGACCTCGACGCCGCAGCGCTCGCAGATGATGCCCTTGAAGCGGACACGCTTGTACTTGCCGCAGTAGCACTCCCAGTCCCGGGTCGGACCGAAGATCTTCTCGCAGAAGAGTCCGTCCTTTTCGGGCTTGAGCGTGCGGTAGTTGATGGTCTCCGGCTTCTTGACTTCGCCGTGCGACCAGGTCCGGATGTCGTCCGCGGTGGCAAGGCCGATCCGCAGCTCGTCGAAGAAGTTGACGTCGAGCACTTGTCGTCAATCCCTCTTTCGGGGTCTCGTCTCAATCAATGGTCTGAACGGGTCCGGGGAGGGCCGGCCGCCTCGGGATGAGGC
>NZ_JBHXJG010000282.1:0-9096 GCF_042723425.1 Streptomyces sp. NPDC058375
GGGACATGTCCCCGGCCGCCCCTTCCCCGTGCGCTCAGCCCGGCAGGTGCGCCTCGATCGCCGCCACGACCTCCGTGGACTCCGGCTCGGAGCGCGGCCGGATCCGGGCCACCGGCTCACCGGCCGGCGAGATCACGAACTTCTCGAAGTTCCACTGGACGTCCCCGGCCTCCCCGTCCGCGTCCGCCAGCTTCGTCAGCTCCGCGTACAGCGGGTGCCGGCCGCCGCCGTTGACGTCGATCTTCTCCAGCAGTGGGAAGCTGACCCCGTACGTCGTCGAGCAGAAGGTCTGGATCTCCTCCGCGCTGCCCGGCTCCTGCCCGGCGAACTGGTTGCACGGGACGCCGAGCACGGTCAGGCCCCGGTCCCCGTAGTTCTGCTGCAGCCGCTCCAGGCCCTCGTACTGCGGGGTCAGCCCGCACTTGGAGGCCACGTTCACCAGCAGGACGGCCCGGCCGCTGTACGCGCCCAGCGTGGTCGGCTCGCCCGTGAGGGTGCGCAGCGGAATGTCGTGCAGCGTCATGAAACTCTCCCTGTTCCTTGCGTGGTGGTGCTCATTGTGCCGCCCACCGCTCACGGAGCGGCGAGCTCCTTGTAGTAGAAGGTGGTCGGCTTGAGGCTGCCCGCGGGATCCGCCGCGTATCCCGGCACGCTCCCGACCTTCGTCCACCCCGCCTTGCAGTAGACCTGCTCGGCCAGGCTGCCGCTCTCGGTGTCCAGGATCAGCAGCGTGATGCCTTCGGTCGCCGCGTACGCCTCGACCGCCGCCAGCAGCGCCCCGCCGAGCCCCTGTCCGCGCGCGGAGGGGCGGACCATCAGCTTGGCGACCTCCGCGCGGTGCCGGGCGTTCGGCAGCGGGGCGCGGACCAGGGCGATCGTCCCGGAGACCTGCCCGCCCTCGCGGGCGATCCAGATGCCGATGGTCCCGGCCTCCACGGCGGCGGCCCGCTCCCGCCACCAGATGGCGGCCGCCTCCCGGTCCAACGAGGCCAGGAAGCCCACCGAGGACCCCTCCTCGACGGTCTCGACCAGCAGGCCGGCCAGGTCGTCGGCGTACGTGACCAGTTCGGGGGCGGACACGTGGACGATCTCGGTCATGGGCAGGGGTCCTTTCGCAACGGAACGGTCGAAGAAGGAGAGTCGAGGGGCGCCGGAGTCAGGGCAGGACGATCAGGAGGGCGTAGCGGGCCCGTCCGGGCCCCGTGCAGTGGAACCGGGAGGGACCATGGAGTCTGAAGCGGAGGCAGTCTCCCGTCCGCACGGTGTGCGTCACCTCGGCGACCGTCACCTCCACCGTGCCTTCCAGTACCCAGATGTGCTGCTCGACACCGGGCACGGGCGCGTTCTCGTAGGCGATTGACGTACCCGGTTCGAGGACGGACTCGACGACCTCGGCGCGCAGCCCGGGATGCGGCGGCGAGACCGACCGCCGGACGAACCCGGCCGCCTCGTCGCGCCAGACCGTCTGCCGGGCCGCCGGCACCAGGGGCGGGGGCTCCGCCTCCACCTCCATGAGGAGGCGGGACATCGTCCGGCCGTAGACCGTGCACAGCCGCCCGAGCAGCGTGGCGGTCGGACTCACCTCGCAGCGCTCCAGCCGCGACAGCGTCGACCGGCTCACCCCGCTGCGGCGGGCCAGCTCGTCCAGGGACCAGCCGTGTTCGGTGCGCAGGTCCGCCAGTCTCACGGCGAGCCGGACGCCCATGGGGTCCGGCTCCTCAGTCGCATCTCCCATATCCGGGAATATATCCCTGATCAGGGAAGAGCTCTAGGTGGCCCCGGTCCGTGCCCCGTTCCGGTCCGCCGGCGCGGGCGGCAGCCGGAGCACGTATGCCACCACCACCGCCACGATCACCAGGGGCATCACGGTGCGCCCCTCCCTGCCCAGCAGAAGCGTCGCCAGGAGCACCGAGGTCATCGGCAGCCACAGCATCGCCACGCACATGGCCCCGACGCCCATTGCGAACCCCGCCGTCAGATGCAGCCCCGGCAGATGAGACAGTGCGACACCGCCCACCGCTCCCACGAACATCGCGGGAAAGACCGGACCGGGCCGCCCCGGAAGCAGCTCAACGAGGCGCAGTAGGCGAGCGACTTGCAGACGATGAGCAGGACGAGAGCGCCGACCGAGTACTCCGCGGTCGCGGACAGGAAGTGTCCCAGTTCGTGCTCTCCCGAGCCCGGTTGAAGACATCCTTGCCGCCCAGGTATCCGGCGATGGCGATCCGGCCCCCGGACCTGGCATGGGCGCGGGCCAGCGTGGCGCCGCACATCTCGCCGAACGCGCGCATCCCCTTCTGCACCATCGCCTCCGGTTCGGCGATGCCCTTCCAGTCGCGCAACTGGCGCACATAGAAGTCCCGGCTCCGGCCGTCGAGGCCGTCGGCCCGCTCCCAGCCGAGGAAGATGTCACCGGCCGCCTGCATCAGGCGCTGCCGGTCGAACGCCCCCGACTCCAGCCCGAAACCCCGGATCAGGAGAGCGAAGAGGAAGGTGACCACGATGATGAGGAGGAAGCCGGCCCCCAGGGCGGCCAGCCCGCTGCGCACCATGGACCGGTGGCGCCGCGTCGGGGCGTCGCGCGGCGTCGCGCTGGACGATCAGATTGAGTACGCAGGGGTCGGCCGAGAGCAGGCCGACGACCTCGTCGGTCAGGTCCGGCGGGCTCACCGCGCGGATGTGGATCATGTCCATCCCGGCACCTCCGCGGCTCCCGGCCCCGCGTCGCACGGAACTCCGCCCGGCCGGCGGCCCGGGGCTCACTCCAAGTAACGCGGCCCCGGCACGGTTCGGCAAACCGGACGCCCCGGCCGGGAAGCCCGGGGCCGCGGGCGGCGGCCCGCCCGGGCTGGGATCATCGAGGGGTGGACACACCCGATGCCCTTCCCGAACCGCTGCCCGGGGGCGACGAAGCGGTCCGCGAGGAGACGGCTACCGACGACGGGCCGCCGGAGGGCCGCCGCCTCGTCCGCTGCCGTCTCTGCGGCCGGCCGCTGACCGGGGCCGACTCGCGGCGGGCCGGTCTCGGCCCGTCCTGCGACGCCAAGCTGCACCCCGCGCCCCCGGACATCCGCACCCGCCGCCACGAGGTCGACCAGGACCCGCTGCCGGGCACATGAACCGGGACGGGGCTACTGCTCCAGCCGCCGGAACAGCCCCTCCTGCACCACCGACACCAGCAGCTGCCCCGAACGGTCGTAGATCCGGCCCCGCGCCAGGCCCCGCCCGCCCGTCGCGATCGGCGATTCCTGGTCGTACAGGAACCACTCGTCCGCCCGGAACGGCCTGTGGAACCACATGGCATGGTCCAGGGACGCCATGTCGAAACCGCGCGGACCCCACAGCGGCTCTACCGGGATGCGCACCGCGTCCAGCAGCGTCATGTCACTCGCGTACGTCAGCGCGCAGGTGTGCACCAGCGGGTCGTCGCCCAACGGCCCCACCGCGCGCATCCACACCGCGCTGCGCGGATCGGCGTCCTTGACCTCGTCGCGCGTCCAGCGCAGCCGGTCGACGTAACGGATGTCGAAGGGCTGCCGCCGTGCCATCCGCTCCAGCGCCTCCGGCAGCGCGCCCAGGTGCTCGCGCACCTCCTCGGCGACCGTCGGCAGCTCCTCCGGGTCCGGGACGATCCGGGCCGGCGGCAGCTGGTGCTCGAAGCCCGCCTCCTCGGGGCGGTGGAAGGACGCCGTCAGGTTGAAGATCGTCCGGCCCTCCTGGACGGCCGTCACCCGCCGGGTGGTGAAGGACCGGCCGTCCCGCACCCGCTCCACCTGGTAGACGATCGGCACCCCGGGACGCCCCGGCCGCAGGAAGTAGGCGTGCAGCGAGTGCACCGGCCGGTCCCCGTCGGTGGTCCGGCCCGCCGCCACCAGCGCCTGGCCCGCGACCTGGCCGCCGAAGACCCGTTGCAGAGACTCCTCCGGGCTTCGGCCGCGGAAGATGTTGACCTCGATCGGCTCCAGGTCGAGAAGGTCGACCAGATGTTCGGCCGGGTTCGTCATGCCGTACCTCTCCAGTTCCGCGTCAGGGGTGCGCTCACAGCTGGCCGACCTCGGTGACCCGGACGACCGCCCGGCCCTCCTCGTCGGAGGCGGCCAGGTCCACCTCGGCCTTGATGCCCCAGTCGTGGTCGCCCGCCGGGTCGGCGAACGCCTGCCAGACCCGCCACAGCCCGTGCGCCGGGTCCTCCTCGATCTTCAGCAGCTTCGGGCCCCGCGCGTCAGGACCGGTCCCGATCTCCTCGTGCGCGTCCCAGTACGCGTCCAGGGCCTCGCCCCACGCGTCCTCGTCCCACCCGGAGTCGCCGTCCAGCTCGCCCAGAGCACCGGCCCGGTCCAGCGCGGCCAGCTCCACCCGCCGGAACATCGCGTTGCGCACCAGCACCCGGAAGGCGCGGGTGTTGGCCGTGACCGGCTTGACCTCGTCCGCCTTCTCCTGCGCCTGCTCGGCCGTCTCCACCTCGGGGTTGGCCAGCTGCTCCCACTCGTCCAGCAGACTGGAGTCCACCTGACGCACCATCTCGCCCAACCAGGAGATCAGGTCCTGGAGGTCTTCCGACTTCACGTCGTCCGGGATCGTGTGCTCCAGCGCCTTGTACGCGCTCGCCAGATACCGCAGCACGATGCCCTCGGTCCGGGCCAGCTCGTAGTGCGAGGTGAACTCCGTGAACGTCATGGCCCGTTCGAACATGTCCCGGATCACCGACTTCGGCGACACCGGGTGGTCGTTCACCCACGGGTGGCTCGTGCGGTACACGTCGTACGCGTGCCACAGCAGCTCGCTCAGCGGCTTCGGATACGTGACCTCCTGGAGCCGCTCCATCCGCTCCTCGTACTCGACCCCGTCCGCCTTCATCTGGCCCACGGCCTCGCCGCGCGCCTTGTTCTGCTGGGCGGCCAGGATCTGCCGGGGGTCGTCCAGCGTCGACTCGACGACCGAGACCATGTCGAGCGCGTACGAGGGGGATTCGGCGTCCAGCAGGTCGAACGCGGCCAGCGCGAACGTGGACAGTGGCTGGTTCAGCGCGAAGTCCTGCTGGAGGTCGACCGTCAGCCGCACGATCCGGCCCTCGGCGTCCGGCGTCTCCATTTGCTCCACCACGCCACCGTCCAGCAGCGAGCGGTAGATGGCGATGGCCCGCCGGATGTGCCGCAGCTGCGCCCGGCGCGGCTCGTGGTTGTCCTCCAGCAGATGCCGCATCGCCTCGAACGCGTTGCCCGGGCGGGCGATGACCGCGAGCAGCATCGTGTGCGTCACCCGGAAACGGGAGTTCAGCGGCTCGGGCTCGGACTGGATCAGCTTGTCGAAGGTGGTCTCCGACCAGGCGACGAACCCCTCGGGGGCCTTCTTGCGGACCACCTTGCGTTTCTTCTTCGGGTCGTCGCCCGCCTTCTTGACGGCCTTCTCGTTCTCGATGACGTGCTCGGGGGCCTGCGCCACGACGAACCCGGCCGTGTCGAACCCGGCCCGCCCGGCCCGGCCCGCGATCTGGTGGAACTCCCGCGCGCGCAGCGTCCGCACCCGGGTGCCGTCATATTTGGTGAGCGCCGTGAACAGCACCGTGCGGATGGGGACGTTGACGCCGACACCGAGCGTGTCCGTCCCGCAGATCACCTTCAGCAGACCCGCCTGGGCCAGCTTCTCCACCAGCCGGCGGTACTTCGGCAGCATCCCCGCGTGGTGCACCCCGATCCCGTGGCGCACGTAACGGGAGAGGTTCTGCCCGAACTTGGTGGTGAAGCGGAAGCTGCCGATCAGATCGGCGATCTTCTCCTTCTCCTCCTTCGTGCACATGTTGATGCTCATCAGCGACTGCGCCCGCTCGACGGCCGCCGCCTGCGTGAAGTGCACGATGTAGACCGGCGACTGCCGGGTGTCCAGCAACTCGGTGAGCGTCTCGGTGATCGGCGTGAAGCGGTACTCGTAGCTCAGCGGCACCGGACGGGTCGCCGAGCGCACCACCGAGGTGGGGCGGCCGGTACGGCGGGTCAGGTCCTTCTCGAACATCGCGACGTCGCCGAGCGTCGCCGACATCAGCACGAACTGCGCCTGCGGCAGCTCCAGCAGCGGGATCTGCCACGCCCAGCCGCGGTCCGGCTCGGCGTAGAAGTGGAACTCGTCCATCACGACCTGGCCGATGTCGGCGTACTTCCCGTCGCGCAGCGCGATGGAGGCCAGCACCTCGGCCGTGCAGCAGATCACCGGGGCGTCCGCGTTGACCGAGGCGTCACCGGTGAGCATGCCGACGTTCTCGGTGCCGAAGAGCTTGCACAGGTCGAAGAACTTCTCCGACACCAGTGCCTTGATCGGCGCGGTGTAGAAGGTGACCTTGTCCTGCGCCAGCGCCGTGAAGTGCGCGGCCGCCGCCACCAGGCTCTTGCCCGAGCCGGTCGGGGTGGACAGGATCACGTTCGCCCCGGAGACCACCTCGATCAGCGCCTCCTCCTGAGCCGGATAAAGCGAGATGCCCTGGCTCTCGGTCCATGAGGAGAAGGCCTCGAAGAGGGCGTCCGGGTCGGCGGTCTGGGGAAGCTGGTCGATGAGGGTCACGCCCCCATCTTGCCTGTCTTCCGCCCGGATGAGGGAACCGGCGGACGGCACGAAGATCACGGACGATACGCTGCGGTCTCAACCTGCCCGCGCCGTACCGGTGGTGGGCGCGCGAACCACTGGGGGCGGGAAAGGCCATGATGGGACCGGCACACTCTCTGTCAGGGGCAGCGGCCTGGCTGGGGGTGGGCGCGGCGGCCACCGCCGCGGGCCACGCGATGCCCTGGCCCGTCCTCGTCGTCGGCGCGCTGATCTGCGCGGGAGCCGCGCTCGCCCCCGACCTCGACCACAAGTCCGCGACCATCTCGCGCGCCTTCGGCCCGATCTCCAAAGCCCTCTGCGAGATCGTCGACAAGCTCTCCTACGCCGTCTACAAGGCCACCAAGAGCGCCGGCGACCCCCGCAGGACCGGCGGACACCGCACCCTCACCCACACCTGGCTGTGGGCCGTCCTCATCGGCGGCGGCTGTTCCGTGGCCGCGGTCACCGGCGGCCGCTGGGCCGTCCTCGCGATCCTCTTCGTCCACCTGGTGCTCGCCGTCGAGGGCCTGCTGTGGCGGGCCGCCCGGGTCTCCAGCGACGTCCTGGTGTGGCTGCTCGGCGCGACCAGCGCCTGGATCCTCGCGGGCGTCCTGGACCAGCCGGGCAACGGGGCCGACTGGCTGTTCGACGCCCCCGGCCAGGAGTATCTGTGGCTGGGGCTGCCCATAGTGCTGGGGGCGCTCGTCCACGACATCGGCGACGCGCTGACCGTCTCGGGCTGCCCGATCCTGTGGCCCATCCCGATCGGCCGCAAGCGCTGGTACCCGATCGGCCCGCCGAAGCCGATGCGCTTCCGGGCCGGGAGCTGGGTGGAGATGAAGGTGCTGATGCCCGCCTTCATGGTCCTCGGGGGGGCGGGCGGGGCTGCCGCCCTCAACTACATATGACCGATCGCCTCCCGCGCGGGTGGGCGTCGGGCTCCGCCCCGTAGCACCATGGGCGCATGCTGCTCGCCGAGCTCGCCCAGGTCTCCCTGGAGGTCGCCGCCACCTCCGCCCGGTCCAAGAAGGTGGCGCTCCTCGCCGGCCTCTTCCGGGACGCCGGACCCGAGGACGTCCCCGTCGTCATCCCGTACCTCGCCGGACGGCTGCCCCAGGGCCGGATCGGGGTGGGGTGGCGGTCCCTCGGCGAACCGGTGGAGCCCGCGGCGGAGCCCACCCTCACCGTCACCGGCGTCGACGCCGAGCTGGCCGCCCTCGCGGCCGTCTCAGGCCCTGGCTCCCAGGCCCGGCGCAAGGAGCACCTGCGCGCCCTGTTCGCCGCCGCCACCGAGGACGAGCAGCGCTTCCTGCGGGCCCTGCTCACCGGCGAGGTACGCCAGGGAGCCCTGGACGCCGTCGCCGCCGACGCGCTGGCCAAGGCCGCCGAGGCCCCGCCCGCCGACGTCCGGCGCGCCGTGATGCTCGCCGGATCGCTCCAGGAGGTGGCCCGGACCCTCCTCGCGGAAGGACCCGAGGCGCTCGCCGCCTTCCGCCTCACCGTCGGGCGGCCCGTCCAGCCGATGCTGGCGCACACCGCCGCCTCGGTCGGGGAGGCCCTCGACAAACTGGGCGCGTGCGCGGTCGAGGAGAAGCTCGACGGCATCCGGGTGCAGGTCCACCGCGACGGCGACCGGATCCGTGCCTACACCCGGACCCTCGACGACATCACCGACCGGCTGCCCGAGCTGACCGCCGCCGTAGCCGCCCTCCCGGCCGGCCGCTTCATCCTGGACGGCGAGGTGATCGCCCTGGGCGAGGACGGCAGGCCGCGCCCCTTCCAGGAGACCGCGTCCCGGGTGGGCTCACGGCGGGACGTGGCGGAGGCGGCGGCGCAGGTACCCGTCGTCCCGGTCTTCTTCGACGCGCTGCTCGTCGACGACGAGGATTTGCTCGACCTGCCCTTCGCCGACCGCCACGCGGCCCTGGCCCGGCTGCTCCCCGAGCACCTGCGCGTCCGGCGTACGGTCGTCGACGACCCGGACGACGCCGGGGCCCGCGCGGCCGCCGACGCGTTCCTCGCCGACGCCCTGGAACGCGGCCACGAGGGCGTCGTCGTCAAGGACCTGACCGCCGCCTACAGCGCCGGTCGCCGGGGCGCGTCCTGGCTGAAGGTGAAGCCGGTGCACACCCTGGACCTGGTGGTGCTGGCCGTCGAGTGGGGCAGCGGCCGCCGCACCGGCAAGCTCTCCAACCTGCACCTGGGCGCACGCCGGCCCGACGGTACGTTCGCGATGCTCGGCAAGACCTTCAAGGGGCTCACCGACGCCCTGCTGGAGTGGCAGACCGAGAAGCTGGGGGAGCTGGCCACCAACGACGACGGCCATGTCGTCACCGTACGCCCGGAACTCGTCGTGGAGATCGCCTACGACGGCCTCCAGCGCTCCACCCGCTACCCCGCCGGGGTCACCCTGCGGTTCGCCCGCGTCCTGCGCTACCGCGACGACAAGACCGCCCAGGAGGCGGACACCGTGGAGACGGTGCTGTCCCGGCAGCCGTGAGCGCGCCCCTGTCAGGGCAGGGG
>NZ_JBHXJG010000283.1:0-9049 GCF_042723425.1 Streptomyces sp. NPDC058375
CGATTGCCGGGTCCGGCCCCCTCCACCCGTTCCGGGGTCGCTGCCGAGCTTCCCCACCGATACGGCTACGGCTGCTGCTTCGGCGCTCCGAGGCGCAGCAGGTATTCGCGGCCGGCGCCCAGCAGCCCCGGCAGCTCCGCCGCCCCCGGGTACCAGCGCTTCTCGTACTCCCAGCACACCCACGTGTCCGGACCCGTCCCGTCCAGGCACTCCGCCAGCGGAAGCACCCCGGCCCCCAGCGCCACCGGGGTCAGGTCGTCCGCCGACGCGACGTCCTTCACCTGGACGTATCCCAGGTGCGGGGCGAGCACCGCCTGACTGGCGACCGGCTCCTCACCGGCGAGCCAGGTGTGCAGCACGTCCCAGATCGCACCGACCCGGGGGTGCCCGACCGTCGCGACGACCCGGGCGGCGTCCAGGCCCGCCCGGTGCGAGTCATGGGTCTCCAGCAGGATGCTCACGCCCATGTCGGCGGCGGCCGGGGCCGCCGCGCCGAGCCGCCGGGCAGCCGTCGCGTCGGCCTCCGCCTGCTCCTGGTCACCGCCGCCGGGGAAGACGCGGACGTAGGACGCGCCCAGGTCCCGGGCGAGCTTCACCAGGTCGGACAGCTCCGCGAGGACCGGCTCGTCGTCGCCCTCGGCGGCCACCTGGACGTACCCGGCGAGGGCCAGGATCTCCACCCCGCCGGCCTTGAACGCCTCGACCACATCGGCCCGTTCCAGCGAGGAGAGCCCCAGGTGCACCGGCTCCTCGGGGTGGACGCGCAGCTCCACCCCCTGGTAGCCGTTCCCGGAGGCGAGCCGGACGACCTCGGCGACCGGCGTTCCCGGCACTCCGAGGGTGGAGAAAGCGAGCTTCATGGTGCGTGTCCTTCCCTTGTGCCGACGCCCCCGCTCCTGCCCGCCGGGCTCGTGGCTACTCCCGTACGGAAGTGGACGCGGCTTGCGTACCGAGGCCGGGGCGGGCCCCGTACACGGCTGCACGACCCCTTGCGAAGTCTGCCTCAGCCGACGCCCCGCAGCAGTCGCTCCAGGCTACCCAGCAGTCGCAGCGCGTCCTCGCGTTGCGCGCCCGCCAGCGCGTGCCCGTCGAAGACCGCGCGCTGTCCGGCCTCCGCCACCCGCTCCGGGGTGATCACCCGCAACGCGGCGGCGGCCTGCCGGGCGAACATCGCGAGCAGGTCCAGCTCCCGCACCCCCGACCGGGCCTGCGGGGAGGGGTCCAGCACCTCCAGGACCCCGAGGATCCGGGCATCGCTGATGAGCGGGGCCGCCATCAGCGCGTTCGGTACGTACGCGGTCGACTCCGCCAGCGAGCGGTCGAAGGACGGATCGGCGCTCAGGTCGTCGACCACCATCGGCTCGCCGGAGGTCGCCACCCACCCGGCGATCCCGCGCCCGGCCGGGAACCGGCGGCCCACGAGGAACTCCTCGCCCTGCCCGGACACGGCCTGGAAGACCAGCTCGTCCGCCTCCTCGTCGAGCAGGAACACCGAACTGGCCTCGGCCCCGAAGATCGCACGGGCCACGTCGACGACCGACTGGAGCAGCTCGCTGCGCGGCGCGTCGGCGACCGTGGCGGTGGAGGAGAAGGCGGCGGAATCAGTTCTCGGAGTCATCACGGGTATCTCCTGCCGGGGTGGAAGAAGGACGCGGCGCGTGACGCACGTTGGCCGCGGACAGATAGAGGGCGTTCTTGAGCTGGAAGGCCGTCATCCGCGGATGCGCGGACAGGACGCGGGCGCAGAGCCCGGCGACGTACGGCGTGGCGAAGCTGTTCCCCGTCGTGCGGATCGTCCGGCCGCCCAGCCAGGGCACGGTCACGTTCTGGCCGGGCCCGAAGAACTCCACCGGGGGGTCGGGGTTGTACAGGTGCAGTTCCGGGTCGTCCTCCTGGTGGCTGCCCACCGAGATCACGGAGGCGAACCGCCACGGGAAGCTCTCCACCGGGGTGTTGTGCGCCGAGGCGACGATCACCGTACGGGCGAAGTAGGCGCTGTCCGCCAGGCTGTGCAGCTCCTGGGCGAACCGGGTGCGGGTCGTCGACAGGCTGAGGTTGACCACGTCGAAGCGCTGCTCCACCGCCCAGCGCAGCCCGGCCATCAGGATGTCGCCGGTGCCGGAGAACCGCTCCCCGAGCACCCGCACACTGTGGATCTCGCACTCCGGGGCCGTCCGGCGGATGATGCCCGCGCACGCGGTTCCGTGCCCGCAGGTGTCGCCGGTCGTGGTCGGCTCGACGGTGATCTCGCCGCTCTCCCCGTCCTTGACCACCACCCAGGAGCCGGCCGGCGTGCCGACCAGCGGATGGTCCCGCTCCACACCCGAGTCCACGACGCACACGCGGACTCCCCGTCCGGTGGCGGGCCCGGCGGGGCGGCCGAGCGGCGGCCCGGCGTCGGCCAGCACCGGTACGTCGTCGGGACCGCGTCCGCGCAGGCTCCAGGTCAGGCCCTCGCCCGGGCCCGTGCGGGGTCCTGGGCGTCCCGGGTCCGTCCGGGTCCGTCCCGGTTCCGTGGTCGTCATCGGTCAGCTCCTCTCCCTCGTCGTGGCCATCGGCCGGGGCGGGCGTGCGAGGAACCCGGAGACCCGGCGCGCCCCCGGCAGATGCCCTTTGCCCGTGAAGTGCGTCCCGGCCGACCGGGCCGAGTCCCCGGCCTCCGGCAGCCGGCCCAGGGCGGCGAGCGTGTGCGCCCGGTCCAGCTCGGCCGTCGCCTGCACCAGCGGGGAATCGGTGAGCAGGGAGGCCCGCACCGCCCGCTCCGCGTATCCGGCCGCATCCTCGGGCCGGTCCCGCGCCGTCAGCCGGGCCCGCAGCCCCCCGAGGTCCACCGCGTCCGCCCGGCTCAGCCCCGATGTGTCGCCGACGCCCGCCAGCCATGCGGCCGCCCGGCTCTCCCGGCCCTCGTCCAGCTCCAGACGGGCCGCGTCCAGCGCCACCGCCGTCCGCATCCCGGCCGCACCCGTGCGCCGGGCCGCCGCGTCCGCCCGGCCGAGCAGCTCCAGCGCCGCGGCGCTCCGGCCGGACAGCGCCTCCACCGTCGCCCGGAACATCGGGAGGAAGACCTCCGCCTCGGCGAACCCCAGCTTCCCCGCGAGTCGTTCCGCCTCGGCGAGAGCGCAGTGCGCGTCCTCGGTCCGGTCCTGGAGCGCATACAGCACCGCCAAGGGGCAGTTGAGCGTGACCCGGACCGTGGGACGGCCCGCGCCGTGCGTCGCCAGCAGCGTCCGGCAGCGGATCACCGCGGTAGGCACCGGCACCGGCCCGCGCCACAGGGAGATGCCGATCGCGCCGAGCGCCCCGGCCCGTTCCGGTTCCGCTCCGGCCAGCACGGCGTGTTCCAGCGCCCGTGCCTGGTCCCGCTCCGCCTCCTCGTGCCGCCCGGAGCGCTGGAACTGCTGGGCGAGCCGCAGATGGGCGCGCGCCCGGCCGACCGCATCCCCGGCCGCCTCGAACACCGGGAGCACGGTACGGGCCACGGCGGCGGGCCCGGGGCCCGGGCCGCCCGGATCCAGGACCGCGAGCGCCAGGCGGGCGTGCGCGGCCTCCACCGGGTCGGTTGCCATGTCCCTTACCCGGCGCAGCAGTTCCGCCCCCTCGGCAGCGCGGCCGAGTGCCACCCGGACCTCTCCGAGCCGCCGGGTCGCCCCCGGGTCGTCGGGGCACAAATCCACCGCCCGCTCCAGCAGGCCGTGCGCCCAGTGCAGGTCGGACCTGGCGGCTGCCTGCGCTCCGGCTCGACCCAGTGCGACGGCGGCCCGGTCGCGCAGCCGCCGGGCCCGGTCGTCCAGCAGGCCCAGCTCGGCCCGGTAGCGGTAGGCGCGCTCCAGGTGGCCGCCGACCGCACCGTCGCCGCTGCGCAGAACACTGGGCAGCTCGGCCGCCCAGGCATGGCGTTCGGCCTTGGCCCGCTTGGACAGCGAGGTGTACGCGACCTCGTGCACCAGCCCGCTGCTGAACCGGTACGCAGACTCCTCCGCGCGGTCTCCCGGAGGGCACGACTCGACCAGCCGACGGCTCCCCAGGGCCTCCAGCGCCTCGTGCAGTCCATGTCGTTGCTCCGGCACCGGGGTCGCCGGGCCGGCCGTGTCCGGGTGCGTTCCCGCGTCTGTCCCGGCCCCTTGGCCCTGCCCGGCCCGCACGGACAGCTGCAGCCGGAGCAGCTCGGGGGCGGTGAACTCCCGGCCGATCACGGCGGCCAGATCCACCACCTCGCGCTCAGCCCGGGCCAGCGCACCGATCCGCGCGCCCAACAGGGCCTGGAGCGTGGGCGGCAGGTCCTCGTCGCCCGCCCCGCCCGGCCCTGCCATCCCGCCGCCGACGTCCGTCCGACCGCCGACCAGCAGCTGTTCGAGGTAGAGCGGGTTGCCTCCGGCCCGCGCCAGGAGCTGGTCGCTGTCGGGCGGGTTGCCTCCGGCCCGCGCCAGGAGCTGGTCGCTGTCGGGCGGGTTGCCTCCGGCCCGCGCCAGGAGCTGGTCGTTGTCGGGTGGGTCGCCTCCGGCCCGCGCCAGGAGCTGGTCGCTGTCGGGTGGGTTGCCTCCGGTCCGTGCCGGGGGCCCGTCCTCGCCGGGCGGAGCGGAAGCGTTCCGTGCCGGGGGCAGGCCGTTCACCCGGGCCGGGCTGCCCTCCGGGCCGGCGAGTACGGAGGCGAGCCGGGCGGCCTCTTCGTGCGGCAGCCCGGCCAGCTGGAGCAGCGATTCAGCGCCCGTGGGAGGCTCGTCGTCCTCGCCGGGCCCGTCCGGCCGCCCGGCGCAGAGCACCAGCCCGCCCGTGCGCCCCGAGTTGCCCGTCAGCCGGTGCACCGTGCGGACCAGCAGCGGGGCCGCGGCGTGCCAGTCGTCCAGCACCAGGACGACGGGGCGGACGCGGGCCGCCCGCTCCAGCACGGTCGTCAGGGCCGCGCACATGTCCTCGAAGGGCGCGTTCGGCGTACCGTCACGCAGCAGGCCCCCGTCGAGCAAAGCCATCGCGTCATCGACCGCAAGCCCTTCGGCCGCGTCATCCGCAGCGGCCGCGTGAGCGGAGCCGGCCGCGGTCAGCAGGGAACGCACCGCGTCGGCCAGCGGCGCGAGGGTGCCGTGGTCTCCGTAACTGCGGCAGCGCCCCGCGCCGTACACGAACCCCGGGGATGCCGAACGCCCGGCCAGCCATTCCCGTACCAGCCGGGTCTTGCCGATGCCCGCTTCCCCGACCACCCGCAGCAGCCCGACCGAGCCCCCGTGCACCGCGCGTTCCAGCGCGGTGTCCAGCGCCCGCAGCTCGGTGTCACGTCCGACGAAGGGGACGTCGAAGCGGCGCAGCAGTTCGGGGTCGTCCGCGCCCAACGCGAGCAGCCGGTAGGCCTCGACGCTGTCCCGCTTTCCCTTCAGCCGCAGCGGGCCGGTGGGTTCGGCGTTCACCGTCGGACCGGCGGCGATCAGCGTCCCCGGACCGATCAGGATCTCGCCCCGGCCCGCGTTCTGCTCCAGCCGGGCGGCGATGTTGACGGTCTCCCCGGAGACCAGGGCCTGGCGAGCGGTGCGGTCCGAACCCGCCACCACCTGGCCGGTGTTGACGCCGATCCGGGTGGCCAGTTCGATGCCGAGGGTGGCGTCCAGCTCCTCGTTCAGCCGGGCCAGCGCCCGGCGCATCCCGAGCGCCGCGGCCAGCGCCCGGCGGGCGTCGTCGTCCCGGACCACCGGCACGCCGAACACCGCCATCACCGCGTCCCCGATGAACTTCTCCGGGGTTCCGCCCCGCGCCACGATCTCCGCGCTCATCGCCTCGAAATAGCGCAGAGTCACCGTGCGCAGTGTCTCCGGGTCGAGTACGCCGGACAGCGCGGTCGACCCGACGAGATCGCAGAAGAGGACGGTCACCGGCTTGCGTTCGTCCCCGGGCGGGGGAGCGCCGGGCGGCTGCCCGGGAGCGGGGATCCCGGCGGGCCCGGTCGTCGCCGGCGGCCCGGCGGTCGCGCCGGCGGCGCACGGTGTCCCGCAGGACAAGCAGAACCGGGCCGTCGTCGGCAGGTCCTGCTGGCACGAGGAGCAGTTCATGGCGGGTCCTTGTCTCCCGGAGGCCGTGCGGTCGAAGGGGCAGGGCCTGGCGGATCGGTGGTGGACGGGCGGGTACGGGCCCGGCGGCGGTCGTCGTGCTGCCGGGCCCGTGCCACCGACCGGCCGGAGCCGGCCCTCAGAACAGCGCGCCCCCGGCGATCTCGCCGTGTGCCTGAACCTCGGGCCCCACGGCGTCCAGCCTGCTCTTGACGTCGAGCAGCACCGCCAGTTCCTGCGGGGTCAGCCCGCTCAGCACGTCGCGCTGCTCCTCGCTGAGCAGGTCCACGGGGAACCCGGCCTCGTACAACGCGTCGGGCAGTGGCCGCCGTTCGGCGCTCTCGGGCGGTCCGGTCATGGTGTGACTCCCATCGGTGAGACAGGTCCGGCCCCCCGCGGCGACGGCGCCGACGCGGAGCGCCCGAGCCGGACGAACAGCCGGGTGAGCGCGTCGAGGGAGTGGAGGGCACTGACCGCCACGGCCGCTTCCTGGTCCCGGCCGAGCGGCAGCCGGTCCAGCAGTCCGTGCAGCTCGTGCAGGTGCTCCGTGTCGAGCACCGAGTGCTCCCGCACCGTCCGCAGGGCGGCTGCGGGCAACCCGGTGTGCCGGGCGATGCGTTCGGTCAGCCCGGGAGCGGGCGCGTAGCCCTCCAGTACGGCGATGTAGCCGAGCAGGGCGACCGGGTGGTGGTGCTCGATCCAGTAGTACTGGGAACCGACGAGCGAGGCGACCAGGGGAGAGGGCAGCGGGCCGAGCGCGTCCTCGGCCGTGCCGCCCGCCGTGCGGAGGTCTTCCAGCAGCCAGGCGTCGTGGCCCTCCTCCTCCCGGATGTGCTCCGCCAGATACGCGGCGAGCGGCGCCGCGAGCGGGTCGCCGGAAGCGGCCCGGGCGCGGAGGCGGTCGAGGGCCAGCTCCATCAGCGGGACGGAGGCCCGGATGACGGCGTGCATGGTGCACAGATACGTCCGGTAGCGCGGCAACAAGCCGTCCGGGCGCCACATGTGGTGTGTGGCGCCGCGGAACTCGGGTTCCAGCAGCAGGAGTTTGGTCCGCAGCCGGGCGGAGGCCCCGGTACTCATCGGACGTCCCGGACGTCGGTCTCCGGCAGGGCCGGCCCGCCCGCGACGACCAACGGCGCGTACGCCGCGCAGCCGTGGCGGCGCACGACGCCCTGCGCCCCTTCCCGGGAGCTTCGCATCGCTGCCGTCAGGTCCAGCAGCGCCCCGGCGGCACCTCCCGCCACCGACCGCGCTCCGGCCGCCACCGCCTCGTCGCCGCCCAGCGCCCGGCAGCCGTCGCAGTAGGAGCCCGGCCGGGGGGCGGAACCGTACCGGTCGGCCAGATGCGTCGGCCCGACCGTGCGGAGCATGCGCAGCACCGGGGATTCCAGCGCCCGGCGGCGCACGGTCTCCCAGTCGTCCTCCGCGATGGTGCCGAGGTCCAGGTGCGCCGGCACGGGCCGGCGGTCGACGGTGTCCTGGTTGCAGCAGGCCAGCACCCGGCCGTCGAAGGCCACCACCGGCCAGGCGGCCATCGAGCACGGGGACGCCGCGGCGGGATCCGGCCCGGTGCGGGAGCCCCGGGCCCAGGAAGCGGCCCGGCCGAACGGCCGCACCTCGTTGACCAGGCACGGCACTTGGCCGCCGAACTCCTCCTCCACCGCCCGAGTCAGGTCGGCGAGATACGGGTCCGAGCCTCCGGTCCCGGTGAGGTGGAGGCTGACCGCCACCCCCTCCTCCCGGACGAGGTGAAGCGCGCGGAACACGTCGGCCCGAGGGACCTCGCGTTCGTGGTGGATGTCGAGGGAGGCCGAGAAGTGGTCGACCGAGCGGATCGCCCGCAGGACCGCGGACGGGATGGTCCCGCCCCGCCCGCCCCCACGAGCCCCGCCCCAAGGGCCGCGTCCGCCTCGCCCGCTCCCGCCGGCGCCCCGGGCGAAGAACATCCCGCTCAACAGGGCCGTCCGGGATCCGGTGCGCCGTGCCAGGGTGCTCAGCCGCTCGGCGAGCGCGGGCAGCAGCAGCGGCTCCCCACCGGTGAGCATGACCACGTCCGGCCGGTTCGCCTGCGTGAACGAGCCCACGAAACGCTCCAGTTGGCCGGCGTCCGGCTCCTGGCGGGTGAACAGGTCCGACCCGGTCGAGCAGTGCGCGCAGCTCAGCGGGCAGCGCCGGGTGAGGCCGATCAGCAGACCTGCGGCGGGAAAGGGCCGCCGTGCGACGAGTTCGGCGAGTTCCATGCGGGCCGCCTCCTTCGGGGCCGGGGCGCGTCGGGCGCGTACCCAGGCTGTGGGCCACCGGTTCGAGGACGGTCCGAAAGCGCCTCGGCAGCGGTATGGGCCCAGGTCAGGCCGGGTTCCAGGGGAGCCGGCCGGGCCCGCAGGGGATGCTCCGGCTGCCGCGAGCTGCTTCGATACCGCTGCCATACCGGCGGCGAAGCGATTGCCAGGCCGGGCTTCCTAACTTTCTCGGCAACGGCAGGCACCGGCCCGCCGCACCGGACGCCGGAGGGATTCCCCCCGGGCATTCCGGTCCCGCAGTGACGAGTGGATGGAGATCACCATGTCCGAGAACACGAAGCCGGCCGGCGACGAGACCAACCAGACCCCCGAGGTCGAGGCGCACTCCGTCCTGGACCTCCAGGAGACGTCCGTCAACGCCGACCGCGACATCATCGCGCCGCCCGGCAACTGCATCAGCGTGCTCAGCGTCGTCGAGAACTGATCTCACCCGCCGCACACCGCGTTCCCGTCACACCGCGTTCCGCATATCCAGTGGATGGAGATCACCATGTCCGAGAACACGAAGCCGGCCGGCGACGAGACCAACGAGACCCCCGAGGTCGAGGCGCACTCCGTGCTGGACCTCCAGGAGACGTCCGTCCAGGGCGGCGACACCACCGACGGCAACTGCATCAGCGTGCTGAGCGTCGTCGAGCAGCAGCGCTGAACTGAGCGCTGAACCCACCGGGCCGTGGGCCCCGGGGGGGCGCCGCCCAGACCACGCCCCCCCCCCCG
>NZ_JBHXJG010000284.1:0-9009 GCF_042723425.1 Streptomyces sp. NPDC058375
AGGGCTTCGGCCCTCCCCCCTCGCTCCCTTGCCGTTTTCCGTCAGGTGGTCGGGTCGACGCCCTTGCTGCGCAGCCATGCCAGCGGGTCGATCGCCGCGCCGCCGCCGGGCCGGACCTCGAAGTGCAGGTGCGGGCCGGTGGAGTTGCCCGAGTTCCCGGAGTACGCGATGACGTCGCCGGCCTTCACCGTGCCCGAGCGGATCTTGGTGCTGCTGAGGTGGCAGTACCAGGTCTCGGTGCCGTCGGCGGCGGTCACGATCGCCATGACCCCGTAGGCGCTGTTCAGCTGGGCGCGCACGGTGCCGTCGGTCGCGGCCATCACGGGGGTGCCGTACGAGACGGGGAAGTCGATGCCCGAGTGCACGGACATCCAGTTGACGCCCGCCTGGCCGTAGTAGGCGCTCAGCCCGTGCTGCTTGACCGGCAGGACGAACTTGGGGCGCAGCGCCTCCTTGCGTGCGGCCTCCTCCTCGCGCTTCTTCTTCTCCGCCGCCTGCCGCTCCCGCAGGTCGATGCGCTCCTGGGTACGGCTCGCGCGCTCGCGGAAGTCGTCGCTGCCCTCGGAGAGCTGCTCCAGCTGGCTGTCCAGCCGGTTGTTCGCGGCGACCGGCTTGACCGTGCTCGGGTCGGCGACCGCCAGCGAGGTGGTCGTCTCCTCCGCCTTCTCCTCGCCGCCGGGCATCCCGCCGACCGAGGCGGCCGCGATGCCCGCGACGCTCATGACACAGGCGGAGGGCACCGCGACGGTCAGCAGCGCGGAGCGCTTGGCGGGGGTACGGCGGCGGGCCCGGTTGCGCGGGGCGGGGGCACGGACCGCGGTGCGGTTCACGGAGTGCGGGGCGGGGATGTCGTCGTCCCCGGCGTCCGGCTCCGGTGTGACGTCCGGCGCGAAGTCGTGGGCGGGGGCGGCGAACTCGGCGGTGGAGGACGGGTCGGCGACCGGCTCCCCGGCCGTGTGGTCCGGCTCGGCGGACGCCTCGGGGGCCGTCGCGTCGGCCGGCTGCTGTTCGTACAGCGGGTACGACGTCTGTTCGGGTTCGTACGCGGCGTCCCCGGGCGTGGCGCCGGAGTTCCAGGCGGTCGCGTCGTAGGCGCCCGTGTCGTACGTACCCGTGCCGTAGGCGCCGGTGGTGGCGTACGTCCCGGTGTCGGCGGCGACGGGGTCCGTGCCGTACGCGCCGACCGGATACGCCCCGGTCTCGTAGGCGTCCACGCCGTAGGCCGGGCCGGTTCCGTACGCGGTGCCCGCCGGGTACGCACCGGTGTCGTAGGCGTCCGTCCCGTAGGACCCGGTGCCGTACGTCTCCGTGCCGTACGCCTCCGCCGCGAACGTCTCCGTGGCGTACGGGGCGTCCGTGGCGTACGGGGCGGCGGGGAAGCCGGTGGTGGGGAACGCGCCGGTGTCGGCGGTCGCCCACGGGCCGGTCGGATCCTGGTCGGCGACCTGCTGCCAGGCCCCGGAGGTGTCCCACTGCTGCGGGGCCTGCTCCTGGGCGGCGTAGCCGTCGTAGGTGAGCGTCTGCTGTCCGCCGGTGTTCCACGCGGAGGAGTCGTACGAGCCGCTGTGGTCCGGCTGCCCGGTCGCGTACGCGGTGTCGAAGCCGGCGCCGTAAGTGCCCTCGCCGTAGGTGCTGTCGCCGTAACCGGAGGCGGGGTGACCCGCGTCGTAGCCGGTGGAGTGGCCGCCCGGAAGGGAGCCGAAGAGCGGGTCGGTGTCGAAGCTGCCGGTCGATCGGTCGTCGTAACCGACGTGCCCGGCGTGGGGGTGCTGGTCGTTCACCAACGTCTCTCTCGCCTCGGCAGCAGGACTGTTCTGGATCCCGGTCAGGGGTGTCCCAGGGGGAAGCAGTGGCCGCGACTGTACCCGGCGGTATGTGAGGACGACAATCTTCGACAGGTTTTGCGTTCGCAGGAAACGGGCAATCGGCCGTCTTTCGGTGGACGGCAGACGCAGCCTTGGCCCTACGTTCGAGTGGTGTTCTATTTCAGGCCACGGAAGCCGCACCGGTGGAGGGGGTGGCGTCCTCCTCCGCCTCGTCCGTCTCCTCCACCTCGAGGGCCTCACGGATCGCGGCGGCCACCGTCGGGTGCACGGGCAGCGCGAGGTGGCCGATGCCGGTGACGCGTACGTTCACCGCGTCGAGATCGGGATGGACGACGCACGCCGTCTCGACGGGGACCATCACCTGGTCCAACTCGCTCCAGAAGCTCACGAACCGGGTCCGGCAGCCGGGGGCGGGGCCGCGCAGCTCCTCGATCACCGAGGAACCGCCGCGCATCTGCCGCACGATGGGGTGAACGCCCGCCCCGGGGGCGACGGCGGTGCCGCCGTGCGGGGTTCCGAGCGTCACCAGGGTGCGCACCCGCCGGTCGCCGCCGAGCCGCTGTACGTAGTACCGGGCGATCAGGCCGCCGAGGCTGTGCCCGACGATGTCGACCCGGCTGTGCCCGGTGCGCGCGCAGATCTCCTCCACATGCCGCCCGAGCAGTTCGGCCGCGGTGCGGATGTCGCGGGTCAGCGGCGAGTAGTTGAGGGATTCCAGGTGGCGGCGGCCCTGCCGGGTCAGCGCGCGGCGCAGGACGAGGAACACGGAGCGGTTGTCGATGAAGCCGTGCAGCAGGACGACGGGCGGCGCGGCGGGTGCCTCGACCGGCAGATCGGTGGGCGTGGAGGGCGTGGCCCGGCCCCGCTCGGGGGTGAGGCCGAAGGGATAGGCGATCACGTGCCCGGCGAGGACGAACAGCTCCAGCGCGGTGGCGCCGAGCAGTGCGGACGACAGCCCAGGGCCCGGCAGGCGGGGGAATCGCGGGAGGCGGGTGAGGAGTGTCAGCGGGGTGGGGAGAGGGAGGAGCTTCACGGCCGGCCTCCTGCATGGCTTACGGGGAGGCGGATCCCGTCCCCGTACGCCCTGGTGGGGTGGCGGGACGAGGAGCGCCGCCGACCGGCCGGACGGCCGTGGCCGAGGTCGTGGAGCCGTACCACCGTGCCGTGCGGCTGGCGGCGCGGTGGTACGGCGACCTCGTAGCGGCTCCCCTTGCGCCGGACCCCGTGCGGCCGGAACACCGCCTGATACGGGGGACGACGCCTGGCGAACATGTCCCACGTGTGATTTCCCCCTCCCCGCCTGCCGCGAAACTGCGGCTTGCGGGATGCTGTGGATAACGTTCGTTCACATCCCCGGCCCTTCAGGCGCGGGAGACCAGGTGGAGGCAGTGATGGGTGTGACCGGTCCGATCCGTGTGGTGGTGGCCAAGCCGGGCCTCGACGGCCACGACCGCGGTGCCAAAGTCATCGCGCGGGCGTTGCGGGACGCCGGTATGGAGGTGATCTACACCGGGCTGCACCAGACGCCCGAGCAGATCGTCGACACGGCGATCCAGGAGGACGCCGACGCCATCGGCCTCTCGATCCTCTCCGGGGCGCACAACACGCTGTTCGCCAAGGTGATCGAGTTGCTGAAGGCCCGCGAGGCGGAGGACATCAAGGTGTTCGGCGGCGGGATCATCCCGGAGGACGACATCGCGCCGCTGAAGGAGCTGGGCGTCGCGGAGCTCTTCACGCCGGGGGCGACGACGACCGAGATCGTGACGTGGGTCAACGCCAACGTGCGCCAGGCCGCCCAGGCCTGAGGCCCGCAGCCGGAACCTGGGGCGGGCCCGCTGTGCAGGGGCAGGCCCGCTGCGCACGGGACCGCCTCGCACGTGCCCGCCGCGCACGGGACCGCCTCGCACGTGCTCGCCGCGCACGGCCCCGTCCTCGTCTCAGGGCATCAGCTCCGCCTCCGTCTCCGTCAGGCCATCAGCTCCGCCTCCATCGCGGCGCGCAGCCGCAGGGTGGAGACCAGGCGCTGGAAGGCCTCCGACCAGTAACCGCCCGCCCCCGGTGACGCCCCCTCCAGCTCGTCCTGCGCGGCCGTCAGGACCTCCAGCCGGTCGGCCTCCGCCGGATCCAGGCAGCGCTCCGCGAGGCCCATCACCCCGCTGAAGCTCCACGGATAACTCCCGCCGTCCCGCGCGATGTCGAGAGCGTCGACCACCGCCCGCCCGAGCGGCCCGGCCCAGGGGACCGTGCACACGCCGAGCAGCTGGAACGCCTCCGACAGGCCGTGCGCCGCGATGAACCCGGCCACCCAGGAAGCGCGTTCGCCCTCGTCCAGGATCGCGAGGAGCTTCGAGCGCTCGGCGATCGAGGCCGTCCCGGGGCCGCTCGCCGGCGGCATCGAAGGGTGCCCGAGCAAGGCCCGGGCCCACCGCGGATTCCGCTGCCGGACCGCCGCCCGGCACCAGGCGGTGTGCAGCTCGCCGGCCCAGTCGTCGGCGACGGGCAGGGCCACGATCTCCTCGGCCGGACGCCCGCCGAACCGCTCCTCCCAGACGCCGAGCGGGGCGGCCTCCACCAACTGCCCGAGCCACCAGGACCGTTCGCCCCGGCCCGTCGGCGGGACCGGTATGACGCCGTCGCGCTGCATCCCCGCGTCGCACTCGTGCGGCGCCTCTACGGCGATGGAGGCGGCGTCTTCCGTACGATCCGGGTTCACGCAGGACGTCGCGCGGGCCGCCATCCGTCCGGCGAGCGCCGACTCGGGCAGTGCGGACAGCAGTTCGGCGGCGGTGGCGCGGACGTTGCGGCTGCGGTCGGACAGGGCCTGCTCCAGGAACGGTTCGTCGTCGCCCCCGAGCCCGGACCGCAGGGAATCCAGGAACATCAGCCGGTCCTCGGCCCGTTCGGTCGACCAGGTGGCGGCGAGCAGGGCGAGCCCGGCGGGCGGGTCCTGCGCCCGTACGGCGTCGAGCAGCGCGATCCGCTCCGCGAACAGCCCCTCCTCCCACAGCCGGGCCACCGCGCCCGGGTCCGTGATGTCGGGCCGGAGCGGGCCGCTCGCGGAGCCCCGCAGGGCGAACTTCCAGTCGGGATTCAGCCCGGCCAGCCACAGACCGCGCGGTCCGGCGAACGCGAGCGCCTGCGGGCGCAGGTCCGTACGCGCCCGGGCCGCATCCAGCAACGCGGGCAGCAGGGCCGCCGGGGCGCGGTAGCCCCTGCGGTTGGCGGTGGCCAGCCACTGCGGGATGAGCTCGGTGAGGTCGGGCGCGGTCCCGCGCCGCCCGCCGCCCGAGGGCGCGGAACGGTCCGCCAGCAGGTGGGCGAGCCGGTGCCGGGCGGCCTCGGGGAGCGCCGGGCGCGGGTCCGGGGCGGCGGGCTCGGGCCTTGCCTCCGGCACGGCGGGCATCAGCCCGGCCCGCTGCCGCACGGTGTGCAGCGCGGCGGCGTCCAACAGGGCCGCGGGAGCATCGGCCGGTGCGGGGCCGCCGCGGGGCGTCGGCGGGCGCCGGTCGGTGCCCAGCAGCGCCGAGGTGACCAGCTCCTCCCAGGGGAGGGAGTCGACCGATGCGGATGCGGCTACAGCTACGGATGCGGATGCGGGACTGGTGGTGGGGCCGGCCGCAGAGGTGGTGTCGGCGGTGGTGGGGCTGGTGGTGCGAGGCATCTTTCCCCTCCGGTGCAGGGACTACGCGGATATCGGGCAGCGGCGGCAGGTAGGCGGGCAGCCAGGGATGGCGGACGGGACGGACGGGAGCGGTGGGGTCGTCAGACCAGTTGGACGATCGATCCACCCGTCGAGCACCCCGCCTCCTCCCCCTCGCCCGGTTCCCAGGCCGTGAACGGGTCGAAGCCGCGGTGGCCGATCTCGCCGAACACCGTGACCGGGCCGCCGCCGGACAGGGCGACGAGCTTCCACAGGCCCGGCCGGGACAGCGCGGCCGGGGCGATGGGCAGCGCGGAGTCGGCGTGGGCGTCGGCCACCTGCCAGCCGTCCTTGGACGGCACGGGTATGACGTCGCGCAGGGTGACCGGCCAGGCGTCCAGCCAGGGGTCGTCCCGCAGTGCGTTCCCGTAGACCGCCGGCGCGGCCGCCGCGGCGATCCCGGGCGGGGGACCGGCCGGAGCCGTCGCCCCGAACTGCTCGCCCAGCTCCGCCCGGAGCTGCCCGCCGCCCGGATACGGCGTCAGCTCGGCGTCGATCGTCGCGCCCACCGGCAGCGCCTGCGCCGGGGCCCGGCCCGCCGCGCCGAACGAGAGCAGCAGAGCCGTCCGGCCCGACCCTCGCCCGTACAGCCAGATCCGCCGGGTGACGAGCCTGCCGTCGGGGGTGTCGTACTGCGCGAGGACCAGCCAGTGGTCGCGGACCGGGGGGCCTTCGGCGGACATCGGCAGCCCCACTCTCGTCCGCACGGTCGCGGCCAGCGGGTCCGGCAGCCGATCGCGGCCGAGCCAGGCCGTGTCCAGCAGATGGAGCAGGCCGCACTCCTCCAGCAACCGGACGGGCCGGCCCGGACCGGAACCGGTGATCGCACCCAGCTCCCGTACGCGCGCGGCGAGGCCGGGGGCCTGGGCGTCGACCATGCGGGCCGCGGTCTCCTCCCACAGGCCGTACCCCGAGCGGTCCGTCGCGGCGAGCCCGCCGCGCAGCAGGTCGGCCAGGCGCTGCTCCAACTCCTGGGCGCCGCCCGTGACCCGCTCCGCGCGGCGCTCCGCCCGCTTCCTGGCGGCGGCGGTGTCGACGGGGCCCGGCGCGCCGTCGCCGCCCGCCGCGGGCTCCCCCTTCCGCTCCGCACGTGCGCGCCGGCCCTCGATCCACGCCGCGGCCCAGTCGGCCGGCTCGCCCGGCCGGAACGCGGCGTCGTCCGACGCCCGGAGCAGCAACAGCCCCAGCGCGTGCTTGCACGGGAACTTCCGGCTCGGGCAACTGCACGAGTAGGCAGGCCCCGTGGTGTCGACCACCGTGCGATACGGCGTGCTTCCGCTTCCCTTGCACAGGCCCCACACCGCACCCTTCGCGTCGGACCCCGTGCCGGACCACGGACCGGCCGTGCCGAGGCGCGTGCCCGCCTTGCGTGATGCCGCGTCAGGAGCCAGGGCCAGCACCTGTTCCACCGACCAGCGCGCCACCGGGTCACCGGCGGGCGAGGTCTCTCCCCCGTGAGATAGCTGCATGTCTCCGACGGTAGGCGGCACCACTGACAGTCCCCTCCGACCTGCGGAAGCGTCGTCCCGAGGGAAATTTGACTTTGCCTTCCCTTTGCGTTTCTCTGCGTTCTCCGCATACGGAACAGATCCGGGCGGACCGATCCAGGGGGGATCCCAGATGAACCGCACCACCCGTATCACCCGCGCCCTCGCGGTCTCCGTCCTCGTGCTCGGCCTCGGCGCCTGCTCGGCCGAGTCGGTGGACGAGGCGGTCGGCAAGGCGGTCGACAAGACCGTGGACGAGACCTACGAGGTGACGTACGAGGTCACCGGCACGAGCGTCGACGAGATCACGTACCACGGAGGCGGCGGCGAGGCCATGGAGCCCGAGCTGGAGACCGTCAAGTCGCCGGCCCTGCCGTGGAAGAAGACCGTCGAGCTGCGGGGCATCATGCCGCCCGCCGTCATGCCGTTGGCCCTGGAGGCCGGCGGCGCCGACGTCACCTGCACCATCACCTACAAGGGCGAGGTCATCAAGGAGGCGAAGGGCGAGGGCATGCTCACGGCGGGCGGCTGCGTCGCCGTGTCGCCGATCGTGGGCTGACCGGGCGGAGGCCGGGGCAGGTCCCGGCCGGGGCGGCCCACGGGGGCGGGCGGACGGGTCCTGACCTGCGGTCAGGGCCCGTTGTCAGTGCCATGGTGCACGGTGGAAACCACATCGGGTCGACCGATCTGGAGGGGGATCCATGACCGTGCCCGTAACCACCCCGACCACCCCGGCCGCCGCAGCCGCCGCGAACACGCCGGCTGCCGCGACCACCCCGGCCGTCGTGCCGGCGGCGGGCGTCGAGGCGCTGCGTCCGCACGCCGAGGACGCGTTCGCCGACGAGCTGAAGGCGCTCGCGGCCGCCGACGACCGCCCGAGGCCCGCCCGCTGGCGGCTGTCGCCCTGGGCCGTCGCCACCTATCTCCAGGGCGGAACCCTGCCGGACGGGACGGCGATCACGCCGAAGTACGTGGGCCCGCGCCGTCTGGTCGAGGTGGCCGTGACCACGCTCGCCACCGACCGGGCACTGCTCCTGCTCGGCGTCCCCGGCACCGCCAAGACCTGGGTGTCCGAGCACCTCGCCGCCGCCGTCAGCGGTGATTCGACGCTGCTCGTGCAGGGCACCGCGGGCACCCCGGAGGAAGCCGTCCGCTACGGGTGGAACTACGCCCAACTGCTCGCCCACGGCCCCAGCCGCGACGCTCTGGTGCCCAGTCCGCTGATGCGGGCCATGTCCGAGGGCATGACCGCCCGGGTCGAGGAGCTGACCCGCATCCCCGCCGATGTGCAGGACTCGCTCATCACGATCCTGTCCGAGAAGACGCTCCCCGTCCCCGAGCTGGGCCAGGAGGTCCAGGCCGTCCGTGGGTTCAACCTCATCGCCACGGCCAACGACCGGGACCGCGGCGTCAACGAGCTGTCCAGCGCGTTGCGCCGCCGGTTCAACACCGTCGTGCTGCCCCTGCCCGCGACCCCGGACGCCGAGGTCGACATCGTGTCCCGGCGCGTCGACCAGATAGGCCGCTCGCTCGACCTGCCGGCCGCACCCGAGGGGCTGACCGAGATCCGCCGCGTGGTGACGGTCTTCCGCGAACTGCGCGACGGGGTGACCACCGACGGGCGCACCAAGCTCAAGTCCCCCTCCGGCACACTCTCCACGGCGGAGGCGATCTCCGTCGTGACGAACGGCCTCGCGCTCGCCGCCCACTTCGGCGACGGCGTCCTGCGCCCCGGCGACGTCGCGGCCGGCCTCCTCGGCGCGGTCGTCCGGGATCCGGCGGCGGACCGGGTGGTCTGGCAGGAGTATCTGGAGACCGTGGTCCGCGAGCGGGACGGCTGGAAGGACTTCTACCGCGCCTGCCGCGAGGTTTCCGCATGAGGGGCCCCGCCGCGACGACCGGGGCGGCCACGACGAGCGGGGCGGCCGGGGCGGCTGTTCCGGGTTCTCGTGCGGCCGCCGGGCCGGCCGCGCCCGCCACGACGACCGGGGCGGCC
>NZ_JBHXJG010000285.1:0-8964 GCF_042723425.1 Streptomyces sp. NPDC058375
CCGCCGCTGTGCGCGGCGGTCCGCGGACTTTCCTCTGCCGCCGTCCACCTGGCGTTTCACGGCGGCCAGCAAGGCTATTCTGATGAGGCCGCTCGGAATGCGGATGACCACCCAGTAGCGGCCGAAGCTGCGCCGCGTCTTCTCATCCGTCGCGAGAATCCTGGTCTCCGTCGACAGCACCCCGTCGGCATAGCGCATATTGAAGCCGACCTTGGTGCAGCCGGGCTCCCGGTAGCCGCTGAAGGCCTCGCTCATGGGCCGGTCCGGGGTCACGGGGCCGGCCGGCGAACCGATTCCTCCGTACAGCAACTCATCTTCATCCAGGGCGAGTACGGTGTCGCCGCCCATGGCGAAGTCGTCGAGCACACGGCCGTCGGGTCGCAGCTTGTTACGGGTGAAGGCCAGGAAGAAGCGTGCCACCGGCGCCTCCCGCCAGGTGATCTCCTGTGCTGCCCGAAGCACTTCGTCACGCGGTGCGTCCACCGCCACCCAATGATGCTCGCGGAAATGCCATTTCGGCATGTGCTGATCGAGCAGGGTCGTCCCTGATTTCCTGTCTCCGGTCATGCCGGCGACGCTAGCACGCGCATCCACGGCAGTCCTCGGGTACGGCGTGGCAGCTTTCTGCAGTCATCGTTGTCCTCGCCGAAACGAGACTGTTAGACATGGCCGGGTCGGTGTGTGTCCAGCAGTTTCGTATTCATTACTGCATTGAGGGTGAGTTGTTGTGTCTGACGTTCGGGGCGCCCTTCTGTCTCTGACCGCTGCCCAGTCGGGCGTCTGGTACGCACAGCAGCTGGACCCGCAGAACACGATCTTCAATATCGGGGAATTCCTCGAAATCGAGGGACCGGTCGACGCCGGACTTCTGGAGCAGGCCCTGCGCAGCGTCGTCGAGGAGGCCGAGACCCTGCGGCTGCGCTTCATCGACGGCGAGAGCGGCCCCGCCGCCGTGCTGCTGCCGGCGGACGGCCTCGACTGGTCCCTGCACCGGGTGGACGTCAGCGCCGAACCCGACCCGGAGGCCGCGGCCCGGGCCTGGATGGCAGCCGACGCCGCCACGCCCCTGGACCCCGAGAGCGACCGGCTCTTCCTCTTCGCCCTCTTCAAGCTCGCCGAGGACCGCTACTTCTGGCTGCACCGATACCACCACCTGCTGGTCGACGGCTTCACCGTCAACATGGTGACCCGCCGCACCGCTCACGTGTACTCCGCGCTGGCGGCGGGCGAGGAGATCCCCGCCACCCCCTTCGAGCCGCTCGCACGGCTCGCCGAGTACCAGGCCGACTATCAGGACTCCGAGCGGTTCGCGAAGGACCGCGCCTACTGGATCGACCGGCTCAAGGAGTGCCCCGAGCCTGTCAGCCTCTCCGGTGAACAGCCCACCCTGGCCCGCTCCCTGGTCCGCAGCACCGCCCACCTCACCGCCGGCGAGACCGACCGGCTGCGCGCCCTGGCCTCCGACGCCTCGGTGACCTGGCCGCCCGCCCTGGTGGCCGCCGCGGCCGTGTGGCTGACCCAGCTCACCGGCGCCCCGGAGGTTGTACTCGGCCTGCCGGTCTCCACCCGCCTCGGCCGGACCGCCCGGAGCGTCCCCGGCATGGTCTCCAACGTGGTGCCGCTCCGTGCGGCCGTCGCGCCGGACGCCACCGTCGGCGAGCTGCTGGGCCGGGTCTCCGACGAGATGCGCGGGGCGATGAAGCACCAGCGCTACCCGTTCGAGGGGCTCCGCCGGGACCTCGGCATGCTCGCCGACGAGCGCCGGCTCGTCGGACCGCACGCCAACATCATGCTGTTCGACTACGACGTCGCCTTCGGCGGCCACCCGGCCCGGGCCCACAGCCTCTCCATCGGCCCGGCCGACGACATCTCCTTCATCGTCTACGACCGGGGTACCGGCGCGGGCCTGCAGATCGACTTCGACGCCAACCCGGACCTGTACGAGGAAGAGGCTCTGCGCGCCTACCAGCAGACCTTCCTCGACTTCCTGCGACGGCTCGGCTCCGCCACCCCGGACACCCGGGTCGACACCCTCGTACGCGACACCGAGCTGATCGCGGACCTGCCCGGACGGCACCGTACGCCCCGCCCCGCGACGGTGGCCGAACCGGCTGCCGCGGCCGCCGGCCACCGCGCCCCGAGCACCCCGCAGGAAGAGGCGCTGTGCCGCCTGTTCTCCGAGGTGCTCGGCGAGGACGTCACCTCGGTCGACGACAACTTCTTCCTGAGGGGCGGAAGTTCGCTCCACGTGACCCGGCTGGTCGGCCGCATCCGGCGGGAACTGAACGCCGAACCGACCCTGCGCACGGTCTTCGAGAACGCCACCGTCGCCACCCTCGCCCAGGCGCTCGGCCTCATCCCCGAAGCCCGCCCCGCCCTGACCGCACGCACCCGGCCCGAGCGGCTGCCGCTGTCGGCGGCGCAGAACCGGCTGTGGTTCCTGAACCAGATGCAGGACGGCAACGCCGCCTACAACGACGGCCTCACCGTGGAGCTCGCCGGCCGTCCGGACACCGGGGCACTGCGGGCCGCCCTCGCCGACGTCGTCGCCCGCCACGAGAGCCTGCGCACGGTCTTCCCGGTGCACGACGGCGCCCCGTACCAGCACGTACTCGCCCCCGGCGAGGCGCTGCCCGAGCTGATCGTCACGGAGACCGACGACGACCGGCTCGGCGCGGAGCTGGCGGCCGCCGCCCACCGGGGATTCGACCTCGCCACCCGGATTCCGGTCCGCGCCCATCTGTTCACCCTCGCGCCCGAACGGCACGTCCTGCTGGTGGTCGTGCACCACATCGCGGGTGACGGCTGGTCGGTCGCCCCCTTCACCCGCGACCTCTCCGCCGCCTACGCCGCCCGCCTGGACGGCACCGAACCCCGGTTCGCCCCGCTGCCCGTGCAGTACGCCGACTACACCCTCTGGCAGCAGGACCTCCTCGGGGACGAGACGGACCCGACGAGCGTCCTCGCCCAGCAGATCGCGCACTGGCGCAGCACGCTGGCGGACCTGCCGGAAGAGCTGGCTCTGCCCGCCGACCGGCCGCGCCCCGAGACCGCGAGCCACCGCGGCGGCACCATCGCGCTCCGGCTCGACCCCGAGACCCACACCCGGCTGCGCGACCTCGCCCAGGACTCCGGTGCGAGTGTGTTCATGGTGGCGCAGGCGGTGCTGGCGGCTGTTCTGCACCGGCTGGGTGCGGGTGAGGACGTTCCGGTGGGGACGGTGATCGCGGGCCGTACGGACGGGGCGCTGGACGACCTGGTCGGGTTCTTCGTGAACACGCTGGTGCTGCGCACCGACCTGTCCGGTGATCCGACGTTCCGGGAGCTGGTGGAGCGCGTACGGGAGACGGACCTGGCGGCCTACGCCAACCAGGACGTGCCCTTCGAACGGCTCGTGGAGATCCTCAACCCGGCCCGCTCGCTCGCCCGCCACCCGCTGGCCCAGGTCACCCTGGCCCTGGAGGACAACGAGGCCCCGGTACTCGACCTGCCGGGCATCTCGGCGACCGCGCGCGGCCTGGAGACCGACACCGCCAAGTTCGACCTCGCGTTCCGGCTCGGCGAGCGCTTCACCCCCCACGGCGACGCCGCCGGGATCGACGTCCGGATCGAGTACGCCCGCGACCTCTTCGAACACTCCACCGCAGCCGGCATCGGGGAGCGCTTCCTGCGGCTCTTCCAGGCCGTCACCGCCGACCCGGACCGCCGTATCGCCGCCGCCGAGCTGCTGGCGGACGCCGAGCGTGCCGAGATTCTCACCGGCTGGAACGACACGGCCCAGGCCGTCCCCCAGGCCACCGCACCCGAGCTGTTCGCCGCCCGGGCCGCCGCCACTCCGGACGCCGTCGCCCTCGTCGCGGGCGGCACCACCCTGACCTACGCCGAACTCGCCGACCGGGCCGGACGACTGGCCGCACTCCTGCGCGACCGGGGCGTTCGCCGCGGAGCCTCGGTGGCCGTGGCACTGGGCCGCTCCGCCGACACGGTCGTCGCCCTGCTCGCCACGATGGCCGCCGGGGCCGCCTACGTACCCGTCGACCCCGCCTACCCGGCGGAGCGCATCGCCTACATCCTGGACGACGCACGCCCCGCCCTCGTCATCACCACCGAGGCCCTCCGGGACGCGCTGCCCGACGACGGATGCGAGCAACTGCTCCTCGACCGGGCCGAACTGCCCGCCGAGGGCCACCAGGAGTCCGGCCTCGCCCCGCTGGACGCGGCGTACGTCATCTACACCTCCGGCTCCACCGGCCGCCCCAAGGGGGTCGTCGTCAGCCACACCGGTGTCGCCAGCATGGCCGTCGCGCACCGCACCGCGTTCGGGGCCGGGCCGGGCCACCGGGTCCTCCAGTTCTCGTCGCCCAGCTTCGACGCGTCCATGTGGGAGATCCTGAGCACCCTGCTCAACGGCTCCGCCCTGGTCGTCCCGTCCCCCGACCGGCTCGCCGCCGGCGAACCGCTCGCCACGCTCCTCGCCGAGCAGCGCGTCACCCACGCCACCCTGCCCCCCGTCGTGCTGGCCGCGATGGGCGACGCACAGCTGCCCGCCACGATGACCCTCGTCACCGCCGGCGAGGCCTGCTCCGCCGAACTGGTGGACCGCTGGGCCCACGGCCGGACCATGGTCAACGCCTACGGCCCCACCGAGTCCACCGTCTGCGCCACCATGAGCGCACCCCAGCACCCCGGAGGGGGCACCCCCACGATCGGGCGTCCCATCACCAACACCCGCGTGTACGTGCTCGACGCCGGACTCCACCCGGTGCCCCCGGGCGTCCCCGGCGAGCTCTACCTCACCGGCTCCGGCCTCGCCCGCGGCTACCACGGCCGCCCCGCCCTCACCGCCGAACGCTTCCTCGCCGACCCGCACGGCGCGCCGGGCTCCCGTATGTACCGCACCGGGGACCTCGTCCGCTGGAACACCGACGGCGAACTGGAGTACCTCGGCCGGGTCGACGACCAGGTCAAGATCCGGGGCTTCCGCATCGAACTGGGCGAGATCGAGACCCGGCTCCTCGCCCATGAGGACATCGCCCAGGCCGCGGTGATCGTCCGCGAGGACCGGGCGGGCGACCGCCGCATCGTCGCCTACACCGTCGCCGCCGACCCGGCCCGCCCCGGCGCCGGCCCGGCCGAACTCCGCGGACACCTGGCCGCGACCCTGCCGGACCACATGGTGCCCGCCGCCGTCCTGAGCCTGGACCGGCTCCCGGTCACGGTCAACGGCAAGCTGGACCGCAAGGCCCTGCCGGCCCCCGACTTCGCCGCCCTCAGCACCGGAAGGGCACCCCGCACCCACCGCGAGACCGTGCTGTGCGGCCTGTACGCCGACGTCCTCGGGCTGGAGACCGTCTCCATCGACGACGGCTTCTTCGACCTGGGCGGCCACTCCCTGCTCGCCACCCGTCTGATCAGCCAGATCCGCTCGTCCCTGGGCGCGGAGCTGTCGGTACGGGCCCTGTTCGAGGCGCCGACGGTGGCCGCGCTGGCGGAGCGTCTGGGCGATGCGGGTCAGGCGCGTGCGGCGCTGACGGTCCGGGAGCGTCCGGAAGAGGTTCCGCTGTCGCACGCGCAGCGCCGTATGTGGTTCCTCAACCGCTTCGAGGGCCCCAGCGGCACCTACAACCTGGGCCTGTCCCTGCACCTCGACGGCCGGGTCGACACCGACGCCCTGGCCGGCGCGCTGACCGCCGTCGTGGCGCGCCACGAAGCCCTGCGCACGCTCTTCCCCGACGAGGACGGCCGCCCCCGCCAGCTGATTCTGGACCCGGCCGACCCGGAGGCCCGCCCGGTGCTGGAGACGGCGCCCTTCACGCCGGAGGCCTTGAGCGCGGCGGCGGCGCGGGGGTTCGAGCTGGACCGGGAGATCCCGGTGCGGGCGCACCTGTTCACGGTGGCGCCGGACGAGCACGTACTGCTGGTGGTGCTGCACCACATCGCGGGCGACGGCTGGTCGTTGGCCCCGCTGGCAGGTGATCTGTCCTCTGCCTACGCGGCGTTGGTGGGGGGTGTCGAGCCGCAGTGGGCTCCGTTGCCGGTGCAGTACGCGGATTACACGTTGTGGCAGCGTGAGGTGCTGGGCGACGAGAGTGATCCGGTGAGCGAGCTGTCCCGTCAGGTGGACTACTGGCGTGGCCAGTTGGCGGAGCTTCCGGAAGAACTGCCGCTGCCGGTGGACCGGCCGCGCCCGCCGGAGATGAGCTACCGCGGCGAGACGCTGGAATTCGCCGTCCCCGCCGAACTGCACGCCCGCCTCACCGAAGTGGCGCGCGAGAGTGGCGCCAGCCTCTTCATGGTGCTCCAGGCCGCCTTGGCCACGCTGCTGCACCGGTTGGGTGCGGGGGCGGACATCCCGATCGGCTCGCCGATCGCCGGCCGCACGGACGAGGCCCTGGACGACCTGGTCGGCTTCTTCATCAACACGCTGGTGCTGCGTACGGATGTGTCGGGTGATCCGACGTTCCGGGAGCTGGTCGAGCGCGTACGGGAGACGGACCTGGCGGCCTACGCCAACCAGGACGTCCCCTTCGAGCGGCTGGTCGAGGTCCTGGACCCCGAGCGCTCCCTGTCCCGTCACCCGCTCTTCCAGGTCTCCCTCCAGCTCCAGAACATCCCGTCCGCCGACCTCGCCCTCCCGGGGGTCGACGTCCGGCACCACCCCGTCCGTCTGAACGCGGCGAAGTTTGATCTGTCGTTCACGTTGGCGGAGTCGGTGGAGGGTCTGGTGGGCTCGGTGGAGTTCGCGGTGGATCTGTTCGATCGGGTGTCGGTGGAGCGGTTGGCCGGACGTTTGGTGGGTGTGCTGGAGGCGGTGGCCGCGGATCCGGGGGTTCGGGTCGGTGCGGTGGATGTGCTGGGTGCGGTGGAGCGGGACCGGGTGCTGGGGGAGTGGGCGGGCGCGGAGCGGTTGGTGGAGCCGGTGACGTTCCACGGGTTGTTCGAGGCGGTGGTGGACCGGTCGCCGGACGTGCTTGCGGTGGTGGGTGAGGGGTTCGGTTGGTCGTACGGGGAGGTGGAGGAGCGGGCGAACCGTTTGGCGTGGTGGTTGATGGGCCAAGGGGTTGGGCCGGAGTCGGTGGTGGCGTTGGTGTTGCCGCGGTCGGCGGAGATGGTGGTGGCGCAGCTGGCGGTGTTGAAGGCGGGGGCGGCGTATCTGCCGGTGGATCCGGAGTATCCGGATGAGCGGATCGCGTACATGGTGCAGGATGCGGACCCTGCGCTTGTGCTGCGTGAACTGCCTTTGCTGGAACCTGACGTGGATAGTTCGCGTCCTGGTGTGGTGGTTGCTCCGGAGGGTGCGGCGTATGTGATTTATACGTCGGGTTCGACGGGCCGGCCGAAGGGTGTGGTGGTCTCCCACGCCGGGCTGGGGAGCTTCGCGCTGGCGGAGGTGGAGCGGTTCGCCGTCGACAGTCGCAGCCGTGTTTTGCAGTTCGCTTCACCGAGTTTCGATGCTTCGGTGTTGGAGCTGGTGATGGTGTTCGCGGCGGGTGCTGCGTTGGTGGTGGGTCCGGCGGGTCCGTTGGCGGGTGAGGTGCTGGCGGAGGTTCTGGAGTCGCTGGAGGTCTCGCATGCGTTGATTCCGCCGGTGGCTTTGGCGAGTGTTCCGGTGGGTGAGTACCCGTTCCTGCGGTCGTTGGTGGTCGGTGGGGATGCGGCGTCGGCGGAGCTGGTGGACCGGTGGGCTCCCGGCCGCCGGCTGGTCAACGCCTATGGTCCGACGGAGTCGACGGTCATGGCGACGACATCCGGTCCCCTGGTTGCGGGTTCGGGGGTGCCGGTGATCGGCACCGCCGTGCCGAACACGCGGGTGCGGGTGCTGGATGCTGGGCTTCGGCCGGTACCGGTCGGTGTGGCAGGTGAGCTTTACGTGTCGGGTGCGGGTCTGGCGCGGGGGTATCTGGGGCGTCCGGGTCTGACCGCTGAACGCTTCGTGGCGGACCCGTACAGCGGTGCCGGTGGGCGGATGTACCGCACGGGTGATGTGGTGCGGTGGACGTCTGATGGTGAGTTGGCGTTCCTGGGGCGTGCGGACGACCAGGTCAAGGTGCGGGGCTTCCGTATCGAGCTGGGCGAGGTCGAAACGGCCGTCGGGGCCCACGCTCACATCGGCCAAGTCGCCGTGGTCGTGCGGGAGGACACTCCGGGCGTGAAGCGCCTGGTGGCCTACGTCGTCCCCACCGACGCCGACGCCGGCGTGGACGTTCCGGTGATGCGGGCGGATGTGGCCGGCCGTCTGCCGGACTACATGGTTCCCTCGGCCTTCGTCGTCCTGGACGCCCTGCCGTTGACGGTCAACGGAAAGCTGGACCGCAAGGCCCTCCCCGCACCCGAGTTCACCGGAACGAGCGGCGGACGGCGGCCCGGCACCCGGGTGGAGGAGGTTCTCTGCGGCATCTTCGCCGAACTGCTGGGCGTGGAGGATGTGTCGGTGGATGACGGCTTCTTCGAGCTGGGCGGCGACAGCATCATCTCCATCCAGCTGGTGAGCCGGGCACGGAAGGCCGGCCTCGTCCTCTCACCCCGTGACGTCTTCCACCACCGCACCCCGGCCGCACTGGCCGCGGTCGCCGAGACGCTGTCCTCCCCGACAGTCGAGGACCCGGAGGCAGGACGGGGCGAGGCGCCGGAGACGCCGATCGTGGGCTGGCTGCGGGAACTGGGCGGCCCGGTCGACGGGTTCAACCAGACGATGCTGGTGCGGACTCCGGCGGGTGCGACGTACGAGCGGATCGAGGCGGCGCTCCAGGTGCTCCTTGACCACCATGACGCCCTGCGTGCGCGGCTGGTCCGGGGCGGCGGTGCCTGGTCCCTGGACGTCTCCGCTCCCGGCACGGTCCGGGCGGCCGATGTCCTCCACGTCGACGAGGGCGCCGGAGACATCGGCGCGGCCGCTGCGGCGGCGCGGCAGGGGCTGGCGCCCGAGGCCGGGGTGATGGTGCGGGCGGTGTGGTTCGCGGAGGC
>NZ_JBHXJG010000286.1:0-8798 GCF_042723425.1 Streptomyces sp. NPDC058375
GGGGGTGTGGGGGGCCCCGCGTCTTTGACGCCGGTGGGGCGGGGTGGGGGGGGGCCCACTACTCAAGTTCTCAAGTCTGGCCTATCGACCGGTGAGGCGCTTGGCGCTTTCCAGGTGGGCGGTCAGCTTCGCCTGGATCCGCAGGGTCGCCTGGTCCAGCGCCTTGCGCGTACGCCGCCCGTCGCCGGCGCTCGCGTCGAACGCGTCGCCGAAGACGACGTCGACCCGGCTGCGCAGCGGGGGCAGCCCCCGTATCAACCGTCCGCGGCGCTCGGTGCTTCCCAGGACGGCCACGGGGACGATCGGAGCCCCGCCCCGTACCGCGAAGTACGCGAGTCCGGCGCGCAGCGAGGCGAAGTCTCCTTCGCCGCGGGTGCCCTCCGGGAAGATCCCGAGGACTCCGCCGTCCGCCAGGACGCCGAGCGCGTGGCTGATGGCGGTGCGGTCGACGACTCGGCGGTCCACCTCGATCTGGCCGATCCCGTGCAGGAACGGGTCGAGGGGGCCGACGAACGCCTCCTTCTTGATCAGGAAGTGCACCGGCCGGGGTGCGGTGCCCATCAGCATCGGTCCGTCGATGTTGTGGGAGTGGTTCACTGCGAGTATGACGGGTCCGGCGGCGGGCACGCGCCACGCGCCGAGGACCCTGGGCTTCCACAGCCCGTACATCAGGCCGATGCCGATGGACCGCCCGACGGCCGCTCCGCGCAGCGTGGGCGCGCCTGTGGCATCGCTCACGCGGCGACCCGCTTCCCCTCGACGAGGGTGACGACGCACTCGATGACCTGCTGGAGGGTCAGCTCGGTGGTGTCCACCTCGACGGCGTCGTCCGCCTTGGCGAGCGGGGAGGTCTTGCGGGCGGAGTCGGCGGCGTCCCGCTTGATCAGGGCCTCGCGGGTGGCGGTCAGGTCGGAGCCCTTGACCTCGCCGCTGCGGCGGGCGGCGCGGGCCTCCGGGGAGGCGGTGAGGAAGATCTTGAGGTCGGCGTCGGGCAGCACGGTGGTGCCGATGTCCCGGCCCTCGACGACGATGCCGCCGGTGGCGGCCGCGGCGATGGAGCGCTGCAGCGCGGTGATGAGGGTGCGCACCTCGGGGACCGCGCTGACGGCGCTGACCTTGGAGGTGACCTCCTGGGTGCGGATCGGGCCTGCGGCGTCCTCGCCGTCGACGGTGATCGTCGGGGCGGCGGGGTCGGTGCCGGAGACGATCACGGGCTTGGCGGCGGCGGTGGCGATCTCCTCCGGGTTGCTCACGTCGATGCCGTTGTTCAGCATCCACCAGGTGATGGCCCGGTACTGCGCGCCCGTGTCCAGGTAGCTCAGGCCGAGCTTGGCGGCGACGGCCTTGGAGGTGCTCGACTTGCCGGTGCCCGAGGGCCCGTCGATGGCGACGATCACGGAGGAGCGTGCGGTTTCCACGGTGGTGGACACCTTCCTGGTACACGGGGTGGGGACGGACGGGCCAGGGAACGGCCTCGTACCAGGTTACCGAGTACCGGAGGTGCCCTTGTACCCCGTACGGGGGAGGCGCCCGCCACCCCTCGCACGGGTGCCGGGGCCGGGCTCAGCCGCGGATCGACCAGCCCCGTTCCTGGAGGGCCGCGCCGAGGACCGGGGCGGCGCTGGGTTCGACCATGATCTGGACGAGGCCCGCCTGCTGGCCGGTGGCGTGCTCGATGCGGACGTCCTCGATGTTGACCCCGGCCCGGCCGGCGTCGGCGAAGATCGCGGCCAGCTCGCCGGGCTTGTCGCCGATGAGGACGGCGACGGTCTCGTACGCGGTGGGGGCGGCGCCGTGCTTGCCGGGAACCCGGACGCGGCCGGCGTTGCCGCGGCGCAGGACGTCCTCGATGGCGTGGGTGCCCGCGCGCCGCTTGTCCTCGTCGGCGGAGTGCAGCCCGCGCAGCGCGGTCACGGTCTCCTCCAGGTCGGCGGCGACCCCGGCGAGGACGTCGGCGACCGGGCCGGGGTTGGCGGAGAGGATCTCCATCCACATCCGGGGGTCGGATGCGGCGATCCGGGTGACGTCGCGGATGCCCTGGCCGCACAGCCGTACGGCGGTCTCGTCGGCCTCCTCCAGCCGGGCGGCGACCATCGAGGAGATCAGCTGCGGGGTGTGCGAGACGAGGGCGACGGCCCGGTCGTGGGCGTCGGCGTCCATGACGACGGGGACGGCCCGGCACAGGGCGACCAGCTCCAGCGCGAGGTTGAGCACCTCGGTGTCGGTGTCCCGGGTCGGGGTGAGGACCCAGGGGCGCCCCTCGAAGAGGTCGGCGGTGGCGGCCAGCGGCCCCGACCGCTCCTTGCCCGCCATCGGATGCGTACCGATGTACGGGGTGAGGTCGAGGCCGAGCGCCTCCAGCTCGCGGCGCGGGCCGCCCTTGACGCTGGCGACGTCCAGGTAGCCGCGGGCCACCCCGTCGCGCATGGCGGTGGCGAGGACGGCGGCGGTGTGCGCGGGCGGTACGGCGACGACGGCGAGGTCGACCGGACCGGCGGGCGGCTCGTCGGTCCCGGCCCCGAGCGCCGCGGCGGTGCGGGCCGACTCGGGGTCGTGGTCGACGAGGTGCACATGGATGCCCCGGCCGGCCAGTGCGAGGGCGGCGGAGGTGCCGACGAGCCCGGTTCCGATGACGAGGGCGGTTCTCACTGGGCGATGTCCTTGCGCAGGGCGGCGGTGGCGCCGAGGTAGACGTGGCTGATCTCGGCGCGCGAGAGGTAGGTCTCGACATGCACGAGGATACGGACGACCCGGGGCATCGCCCCCTTGATGTCCAGCTCCTGGGCGCAGATCAGGGGTACGTCGAGGATGCCGAGGCCGCGCGCGGCGGCGGCCGGGAAGTCGCTGTGCAGGTCCGGGGTGGCGGTGAACCAGATGCTGATCAGGTCGTCGGCGACGAGTTCGTTGCGTTCCAGGACGGCGGTCAGCAGCTCACCGACCCGCTCGTCCATGTGCCCGGCCTCGTCCCGCTCCAGCTGGACGGCGCCCCGGACCGCTCGTACCGCCACGTCGCACTCCTCGTTCTTCGCTGCTTTTCGGTGCCTCGGACCCGGCGCTTTCCGGCGCGGGCCGCTGCTCGCCCCAGCCTAGATCGGCCGCGGCGGACGCGATCACGGTGTTCCGTCCGTGAGACGGGCGGGCCCGCGTCCGTCGGAGCCCCGTCCGCCACCCGGGCGGGCGCACGGTCCGCCCGGTTGCTTCGCGTGGGGGCCCGCCACCACCACGATGGCCCCCACCCACCCCGCCACCGAAGGAGAGAGCCCCATGAACGCACGGCGAAGGACGGTGCTGGCCGCGGGTGCGGCGGGTGCCGCCGCCCTGGCCACCGGCTGCGGATCCTCCGACGGGGACGGCGGCGAGGACGCCGGCCCGACGCCGAGCGCGCCGGGGGACGCCACGGGCGGGGCGGAGCTGGCCAGGACCGGGGACATCCCGGTCGGGGGCGGCACCGTCTTCAAGGAGCAGAAGGTCGTGGTGACCCAGCCGGAGGAGGGCGAGTTCAAGGCGTTCTCCGCCGTCTGCACCCATGCGAGCTGTCTCGTCTCGACGGTGAGCGACGGCACCATCAACTGCCCGTGCCACGGCAGTAGATTCAGCATCACGGACGCGGCGGTCGAGGCCGGCCCGGCGACCCGGCCGCTGCCCGCCGAGCAGATCAGCGTCTCGGGCGGGGCGATCCGGCTGGGCTGAGGCGGCCCGGAGATCTCCGGAGCGCGACGGGCCGCTCCCCCGTACGCTCGCGGCCATGATCACTCCTGCCGAGCAAGCCCTCGTACGCGACCACACGGTCTACGCCTGCGTGATGGGCTCGCGCGCGTTCGGACTGGCCACACAGGACAGCGATACGGACCGGCGCGGTGTGTTCCTCGCACCCACCCCGCTGTTCTGGCGCTTCGAGAAGCCGCCGACGCATGTCGAGGGCCCCGCGCCGGAGCAGTTCTCCTGGGAGCTGGAACGCTTCTGCGAACTGGCCCTGCGGGCCAATCCGAACGTGCTGGAGTGCCTGCACTCCCCGCTGGTGGAGTCCGTGGACGACACCGGCCGCGAGCTGCTGGCACTGCGCGGGGCGTTCCTCTCCCGCCACGCGCACGGCACCTTCGTCCGGTACGCGCTGGGCCAGCGGAGGAAGCTGGAGGCGGACGTACGGGTGCACGGGGCGCCGCGCTGGAAGCACGCGATGCATCTGCTGCGACTCCTGGCGAGCAGCTGGGACCTGCTGCGTACGGGCGAGCTGCGCATCGACGTCGGCGAGGCCCGGGAGGAGCTGCTGGCGGTGAAGCGGGGCGAGGTGTCCTGGCCGGAGGTGGAGCGCCGGATGGACCGCCTCGGCGAGCAGAACGACGAGGCGGCGACCCGCTCCCCGCTGCCGCCGGAGCCGGACCGGGCGGCCGTGGAGGACTTCCTCGTCCGGACCCGGCGGGCCTCGGCGGTGCGGGGGACGCGCGGCGAGGTCAGCCCGTGAGCCTGGCCCGTACGACGAGGTCGTGCAGGCCCTCCAGGGCCGTCGCCGCGTCCGGCAGCCGGGAGCGGGTCTGCGCCTCGTCCAGGACGCCGTGCAGCTCCGTCACGTCCCGGGCGACCGCTTCCCCGTCGAGGCCCGTCGCCGTGCCGTGCTCGGCGTCGGCCTTGGCGGCGATCAGGTCCGGCAGGTAGGCAGGGGCGTCGACCTCCGTGAGCAGGGTGGGCAGATGGGCGCTCACCTCGCCCGAGCGCATGAGGTGGATGCCGGTGAGCAGGGCCCGGAAGGTGTAGAGCAACGGCTTGAGCTCGCCGGTGTTCCCGTACAGCCGCCACTGCGTCCCGGCGAAGCCCCGGTAGTGGTGGGCGTGGTTGCGGGTGAGGACGCCCGGGGCGGACGCGGCCAGCTCCGTGTGGAGCGGGCTCGTGTGCACCACCAGCGGGGAGAGCAGTTGTTCCAGGACGTAGCCGTTCGGCCGGAGCATCAGTCGGACGAACTTGCGCAGATCGTGGGTGACGAGGTCCAGCTCGACCCCGTCGCGCTCCCACATCCTGGTGCGGGTCTCCTCCGGCTCGTGCAGTCCCACCAGGTCCTCGGCGGGCAGGACGTGGACCCCCCGCAGGTCCACGTCCGAGTCCTGCGAGGGAAAGCCGTACAGATGAGCGCCGGAGACCGTGGCGAAGGCCAGAGGGCCCGGGGCATGAGCGAGATCCGGGCGCAGGTCGGTGACCGGGAGTCCGGCCCGGGCCAGGAGATCGTCGGTGGCAGTGGTCATGGCTCAAGAGTCCCAGAGCGCCGCCAGGGACAGCAGGTCGCTGCGGTACTCGATGCGCTCGGACCACTCCTTGGGCCAGGCCGCCGCGCCCAGGTGCGCCCCGGCGAGCGCTCCGGTCAGGCAGGCGATGGAGTCGGAGTCGCCCCGGGTGCAGGCGGCCCGGCGCAGGGCGGTGACGGGCTCCTCGGGGAAGAGCAGGAAGCAGTGCAGGGCGGTGGCGAGGGCTTCCTCGGCGATCCAGCCGTCGCCGGTGCGCTCGCACGGGTCGGTCTCCGGCGACGGGTCGCGCAGGGCGTCCTGGACGGCCCCCAGGGCCGCCAGGCACTCGTCCCACCCGCGCTGGATGTACTCCCCCGGCGTGGCGTCGCCCGCGTGGCGCCAGAGATCGCCGAGCCAGCGGGTGTGGTAGCGGCCCCGGTTCTCCAGGGCGTAGCTGCGCAACTGGCCGATCAGACCGAGCGGTTCGGCACCCTGGGCGAGCAGGAACACCGCGCGGACCAGCAGGTCGGAGGCGGCCAGGGCGGTGGGGTGGCCGTGGGTGAGGGCGGCCTGGAGCTGGGCGGCGCCGGCCCGCTGCTCCTCGCTGAGGCCGGGGACCAGGCCCACGGGGGCGACCCGCATGTTGGCGCCGCAGCCCTTGGAGTGCGTCTGGCTGGCCTCCTGCCAGAGGCGGGTGCGTTCGAGGAGGCGGCAGGCGGTGAGGCAGGTGTTGCCGGGGGCGCGGTTGTTGTCCGGCGAGTGGTACCAGGCGATGAACTCGGCGCTGACCGGGCCCACCAGCCGTTCGGGGGTGAGCAGTCCGCTGTCCATGGCGGTACGGATGCCCCGGCCCAGCGCGATCGTCATCTGGGTGTCGTCGGAGACGACGGCGGGCTCCAGGAGGGGCATGTGCCGCCAGGGGCCGAACTTGGCGAGGATGGCGGGCACGTCGTTGAACTCGGTGGGGAAGCCGAGCGCGTCGCCGAGCGCGAGCCCGGTCAGGACGCCGGTCGCGGCCTGCTTGGTGAGGGGCGGGGTGGTGAGGGTCATGTGTCTCGTCCTTCCGGTCCGGAGGGGGAAGCGTCGGTGCGCTGGGGGCGCAGGAGCGGCGGGTGCAGGGCGGTGGCGTCGCCCGCCCGGTAGAGGGCGGCCGGCTTGCCCCGTCCGCCGGTGCGGCGCGGCGGGCCGTCCACCGGCTGGACGAAGCCCGGCGCGCTCAGCACCTTGCGCCGGAAGTTGGGGCGGTCCAGCTCGACGCCCCAGACGGTCTCGTAGACCTGCTGGAGCTCGCCGAGGGTGAACTCGGCGGTGCAGAACGCGGTGGCCAGGCAGCTGTATTCGAGCTTGGCGCCGATCCGGTCGTGGGCGTCGGCGAGGATCCGGTGGTGGTCGAAGGCCAGGGGGCCGACCGCGTCCGCGTCCCACCACCTCGCACTCGCCGCGTCGCCGCCGCCGCGCGGTTCGGGCAGGTCCGGCAGGAGTACGGCGTACGCGACGGAGACGACCCGCATCCTCGGGTCGCGGTCCGGGTCGGTGTAGGTGCGCAGCTGTTCGAGGTGGAGCGCGCCGATCGTGCCGGGGCCGAGGCCGGTCTCCTCGGCCAGCTCGCGGCGGGCGGCGTCCTCGGCGGACTCGCGCGGCAGCAGGAAGCCGCCGGGCAGCGCCCACCGGCCCCGGTAGGGCTCCTGGCCGCGTTCGACGAGCAGCACGTGCAGCCGGGCCTCGCGGACGGTGAAGACCGCGAGGTCGACGGTGACCGCGAACGGGGCGTAGGCGTGCGGGTCGTAGCCCTCGGGGGCGGGGGCGCTCATCGTTTCTCCGGGAGGGGCGCGGCGAAGTCCCAGGCGGTGGCCAGGAGTTCGTCGACGGCGGCGACGGCGGCGGTGAGCCGCGCCTCGGGCGGGCCGCTCATCTCGATGAACCGCCTTCCCGTACGGGTGAGTTCGGCGCGGAAGCGGTCGGTCATCCAGGGGCGCAGCTCCTCGCCGTCGCGCAGCCCGTCGTCCTCGAAGGCGACGCCCTCATGGTCGGTGAGCAGCCACAGGTGGTGGTCCGTGCGGTCCGCGATCTGCTCGACGAGGGGGTTGCGGCCGCCGACGTACCGCTCGTGCCAGACGATGGTGGCGAAGGAGTCCGTGTCGCAGAAGAGGACCGGGGATCCGGCGCGGGCGGCGGCCTCCTCCCGGTCGTTCTGGGTTGCGGCGATGAGCGGGAAGTCGTCGGTGGTGAAGGTGACGTCCTCCCAGGCGGCCCCCGGCCACCGCGCACGCAGGGCGGCGAGCTTCTCCTCGCTGTACTCGCGCCCGTACTCGGCGACGTACCCCGTGTGCGCCCACACCCCGCCGCGTGCCCGGTAGTGGGCGGCGAGGGCCCGGGCGAGGGTTGTGGTGCCGGTGGACTCCGCGCCGAGGACGACGACCCGGCGGGCCAGGGCGGCCCGTACGGGCGGCTGGAGGAAGTCCCAGCAGCCGACCGGATCCTTGCGCACGGCGGTACCGGAGACCGGGAAGAGGGTGCGGTCGGGGTCGACGAGCACGGAGTCCGCGCCGAAGCGGCGGCCCAGCTCCTCCCCGTACGCCTCCGAGGTGAAGACCGCGTCCACCCGCTCGGGCACGGCAGCGGTGAAGACGGCCATGTGCGCGTCCCAGACGGCCGGGTCGTTGACGTCCATGTGCGTGTCGTCGAGCGCGCCGACCACCGTGACGTCCGGGTGGATCTCACGCATCCAGGCGACCCGGTCGGCGAGCGGCACGGACTCCACGGAGGCGGCGCAGACCAGCACGGTCAGCCGTTCGCAGCGGTCCTGGGCGGTGCGGACGAGGTGGTGGTGGCCGGCGTGCGGCGGGTAGAACTTGCCGAGGACCAGGCCGTGTTCGTAATGCTTCATGCCGTGGCGACCTCCGGGGCTCGGGCCTCGCGCACGGCCACGTCGCGGTGCCAGTTGCGCAGCCCGACCAGGCAGAGCGCGAGGAATCCGGCGTACAGCAGCGAGGTCAGGTACAGCCCCTTGTGGGCGTAGAGCGGGATGTAGACCACGTCGGCGGCGATCCACAGCCACCAGGACTCCAGCCGCTTCCTGCACTGCCCGTACGTCGCCATCAGCGACAGGGAGGTCGTAGCCGCGTCCCAGAACGGGACGGTGGAGTCGGTGGCCCGGGACAGCAGCAGCGTGATCGCGGCGGTCCCCACCACCCCCGCCGCGAGCAGCCAGGCCCATTCGGTGCGGGTCGTGCGGCGCACCGGCAGGACCGAGGAACCTGGTCCACCCCCGTGGGTCCAGGTCCACCAGCCGTACGCGGCGAGGGTGATGAAGACGATCTGGAGGCCGGCGTCGGCGTACAGGCCGGCCTGGGTGAACAGCAGGATGAAGAAGAGGTTGTTGGCGATGCCGATCGGCCAGTTGGCGAGGTGCTGGCGGGCCACGAGCCAGACGCACAGCGCGCCGCTGCCGAAGCCCAGCACCTCGGTCCAGCTGACCGGGGTGTCCAGGATCGTCACCAGGGGCTGTTGCAGGGGATCGAGTATGTCCGCGAGACTCACGCCCGCCTCCTTCTCAATAGTCACTCTGACTATAAAGGGTGGACG
>NZ_JBHXJG010000287.1:0-805 GCF_042723425.1 Streptomyces sp. NPDC058375
GTCCGCGTCGTGACGACGTGGACCGGGCCCCTTCGTCGCAGTGGCATCCTGGAACCGACGAAGGGTCCGAGGGGGCCGTGAGGTCAGAGGGGTCCGAGGACCGAGGGAGGGGCAAAAGCCATGGCAGGGGCGATCCCGATGGACATGGACACGAGCACGGCGCAGCCGCCGCGGGCGGACGCGAGCACGGAACAGCCGCCGGCCCGGCCGATGCGCGCGGACGCGCGCCGGAACCACGACCGGCTGGTGGGCGAGGCGCGCAGGTCCTTCGCCGAGCACGGTACGGACGCCTCGCTGGAGGACATCGCCCGGCGGGCTGGCGTGGGCATCGGCACCCTCTACCGGCACTTCCCGAACCGGGACGCCCTGATGAACGCGGTCTTCCAGGACGCCCTGGGCTCACTCCTGGACCGCTCCCGGGAGCTGGCGGCGGCACAAGCACCGTGCCGGGCGCTGGTGGAGTGGCTGGGCGCGATCGTCACCCATGCGGGTGAGTACCGCGGCCTGGCCCACAGCCTGATGTCCGCCTCGCGCGACGAGAGCTCGGCCCTGGTGCAGTGCCATCTGCCGCTCCGGGAAGCGGGCGCGGGGCTGCTGCGGCGGGCGCAGGAGAGCGGGTCGGTGCGGGGCGATGTCTCGATCGACGACCTGCTCCAGCTGACGAACGCGATCGCGCTGGCGGCCGAGCAGTCGCCGGACGACCCGGAGTTGGCGGACCGGCTGCTGCGTCTGACACTGCGCGGGCTGAAGTAACCGAACCAGCCCCTCCGGCGTTCGAGGAGCGGGGGTCCGGGGGCAGCGCCCC
>NZ_JBHXJG010000287.1:815-8765 GCF_042723425.1 Streptomyces sp. NPDC058375
GCCCGCCCCCGGGGCCCCCCCCCCCCCCCCCCGGCGCGGGGGGGGGGGGGGGGGGGGGGCGCGGCCCCCCCCCCCCCCCCTGGGCCTACCGCCGCCGCAGGTCCGCCACGCGCGCTCCCCGCTCACCCGGCACGTCCGCCAGCGTCGAAGCACTGCGCAACTGCGGCCCGAGGCCGCCGTTCTGCGTGCGCCGCTGGCCGGGCAGGGGCATGTCCCGGCGGGGCTGACGCCCCGGAGGGGGGCCCTCCCCGCCGGACGCGTCCGCCCCCGGACCGGCCACCGTGATCTCCACGCCCTGGTCCGCCAGGGACTGCAGCTCGGCGGCGGCCCGCTCGTCGTGGAGCGGCGGCTCGTCCGTGACCAGGCGGGTGATCAGTTCCGTGGGCACAGTCTGGAACATGGTGTCGGCGCCCAGCTTCGTGTGGTCCGCCAGGACGACCACCTCCGCCGCGGCCTGCACGAGAGCCCGGTCGACGCTGGCCGAGAGCATGTTGGAGGTGGACAGCCCACGCTCCGCCGTGAGTCCGCTCCCGGAGAGGAAGGCCCGGGAGACCCGCAGCCCCTGGAGGGACTGCTCGGCCCCGCTGCCCACCAGCGCGTAGTTGGTCCCGCGCAGAGTGCCGCCGGTCATGACGACTTCGACCCGGTTGGCATGGGCCAACGCCTGGGCCACCAGCAGCGAGTTGGTGACGACGGTCAGGCCGGGCACCCGCGCGAGCCGGCGGGCCAGCTCCTGCGTGGTCGTGCCGGCGCCGACCACGATGGCCTCGCCCTCGCCGACGAGGCCCGCGGCCAGGTCGGCGATAGCAGTCTTCTCCGCGGTGGAGAGATGGGATTTCTGCGGAAAGCCGGACTCCCGCGTAAAACCGCCCGGCAAGACCGCACCGCCGTGCCGGCGGTCGAGGAGTCCTTCTGCCTCCAGTGCCCGCACGTCCCGCCGTACGGTCACTTCGGAGGTCTGGACGACGCGGGCGAGCTCACGGAGCGATACCGCCCCGTTGGCGCGCACCATTTCGAGGATCAATTGACGACGTTCTGCAGCGAACACGAAACTGACAGTAACCTGGCCGCCGGTGAGTTTTCAGCAGTTTGCGCCGAATAACAGAAGTTGTACTTCAAAGGGGCCTCCAAGTGGTATAGGAGGCCCCTCTGTTGTTCGGGGTTGATCGTCAACGATCTCAGCGCCGCCCGGACTGCCGGGGGTTGACGCAGATTGTCCGGCTTTCCGGGCCCTCAGCCCTCGCCCGTGAGCTTGCGGGTGTGCAACTGCCGGGCCACTTCGGCGATCGATCCGGACAGGGACGGGTACACGGTGAAAGCGTTTGCGATCTGTTCCACCGTCAGGTTGTTGTCGACCGCGATCGAGATCGGGTGGATCAGCTCGCTGGCGCGCGGCGCGACGACACAGCCGCCGACGACGATCCCCGTACCGGGACGGCAGAAGATCTTGACGAAGCCGTCGCGGATGCCCTGCATCTTGGCGCGCGGGTTGCGCAGCAGCGGCAGCTTCACCACCCGGGCCTCGATCTTGCCCGCGTCGACCTCGGCCTGGCTGTAGCCGACGGTGGCGATCTCCGGGTCGGTGAAGACGTTGGCGGAGACGGCCTTGAGGTTCAGCGGGGCGACCGCGTCGCCGAGGAAGTGGTACATCGCGATCCGGCCCTGCATCGCGGCGACCGAGGCCAGCGCGAAGATCCCGGTGACGTCGCCGGCCGCGTAGACGCCGGGAGCGCTGGTGCGCGAGACCCGGTCGGTGAGGACGTGCCCGGAGTCCTTGAGCCGGACCCCGGCCTCCTCCAGGCCCATGCCCGCGGTGTTCGGGATCGCGCCGACCGCCATCAGGCAGTGCGAACCGGTGATGACCCGGCCGTCGGCCAGCGTCACCTCGACCCGGTCACCGACCCGCTTGGCGGACTGGGCGCGGGAGCGGGCCATGACGTTCATCCCGCGGCGGCGGAAGACGTCCTCCAGGACCGCGGCGGCGTCCGGGTCCTCGCCCGGCAGCACCCGGTCGCGGGAGGAGACGAGGGTGACGCGGGAGCCGAGCGCCTGGTACGCCCCGGCGAACTCGGCGCCGGTGACACCGGATCCGACGACGATGAGCTCCTCGGGCAGCTCGTCGAGGTCGTAGACCTGGGTCCAGTTCAGGATGCGCTCGCCGTCCGGCTGCGCGTCCGGGATCTCGCGCGGGTGGCCGCCGGTCGCTATCAGCACGGCGTCGGCGGTCAGCCGCTCCTCGGTGCCGTCGGCGGCGGTGACGACGACCTGGCGGGAGCCGTCGGCGGCCTGGAGCCCGTCGAGCCGGCCCCGGCCGCGCATCACGCGGGCGCCGGCCCGGGTGACGGAGGCGGTGATGTCGTGGGACTGGGCGAGCGCGAGGCGCTTGACGCGCCGGTTGACCTTGCCGAGGTCCACGCCGACGACCCGGGCGGCCTGCTCGTGGTGCGGGGTGTCGTCGGCGACGATGATGCCCAGCTCCTCGTACGAGGAGTCGAAGGTGGTCATCACCTCGGCCGTCGCGATCAGGGTCTTCGAGGGCACGCAGTCGGTGAGGACCGAGGCCCCGCCGAGACCGTCGCAGTCGACGACGGTCACCTCCGCGCCGAGCTGGGCGCCCACCAGGGCCGCCTCGTAGCCGCCGGGGCCGCCACCGATGATCACGATCCGGGTCACGAAAAGTCCGCCTCGCGTTGTGTAACCCGCGGCCGTCTGCCGCCCCGGCCGGGGGTCCGGGGGATCGCCCCGGGGGAATGCAGTACGTACTCCATTGTCCCGCACGCGCCAAAGTGCTTCGCCCCGGGGCCCTCCATACGGGGAAGAGGACGCCCACGTACGGGAAGGAGGCCGCCCCCGTACGGGAAAGGCGCCTCAGTCGCACCACCGCTTGCGTTCGAACGCGGCCGGTCCGGTCACCAGGGTGTCGGCGGGAACGTCCTTCGTGACGACGGCTCCGGCGCCGACCACGGCCCCCCGTCCGACCGTGACGCCGGGAAGGACGGTGACCGCCGCGCCGAGCCACGCGCCGGCCTCGATCGTGATGGGCGCCCGGGTGATGAACTCGCGCCGTTCGGAGGCCGCGAGAGGGTGGTCGGAGGAGATGAGGCTGACCTTCGGGCCGATCAGGACGCCGTCGCCCAGCCGGATGCCGCCCTGGTCGAGGAAGGTGCAGCCCTGGTTGACGAAGACGTGCTCACCGAAGTCGATGCCCAGCCCGTGGTCGGTGTAGAAGGGCGGATAGACGGTGACGGAACCGGGGACCGGCCGGCCGACGATCTCGGCCAGCAGCGCCGCCCGGGCGGCCGTGTCGTCGAACGGCAGCACATTGAGCCGTGAGGTCAGGGCGGTCACGTGCGCGATCCGCTCGGCGACCCGCGCGAACTCGGGCGTACGGACGTGGAGACGGTCGTGATCAGGCATGGAGATTCCTCACGGGAGGGGAAGGCTGGGAGGGGAGAACCGGGTCGACATCCACCGGAGCAGGGGCCATACCGATCAACCGTTGGTTGCCCGAAACCGGCCACACCATCAAAGCGACCTGATGGACAATGGATCAAGCAACCGCGACCCCACCCACGATCAACCAGCAGTTGCCCAGCCTATGATGAGCGGTATGGACGTCACCGCTGTGCGCACCTTTCTCGCCGTCGTGGACGCGGGCCAGTTCCAGGAGGCAGCAGCCGATCTCTCGATCACTCCCCAGGCGGTCTCCAAGCGCGTCGCCGCCCTGGAGCGGAGCCTCGGCGTCCGGCTCCTCGTCCGGGACGCGCGCGGGGCGCGCCCCACCATCGACGGGCAGGCGTTCCTCCCCCACGCCCGCGGGCTGCTCCAGGCCGCCGAGCGGGCCGTCGCCTCGGTCCGGCCGGGCAGCAGGGCGTTGCGCGTCGACGTGATCGGACGGCAGCTCTCCCTGGCGGGCCTGCTGCGCGGCTTCCACCGGATCCACCCCGACATCGAGCTGGACGTCGTGACGCTGTTCGACTCCGACGCGGCGGTGGCCGCCGTACGGGACGGGACCATCGACGCGACGTTCCGCGCGGTGACCATGCCGGGCAGCCGGCTCCCGCGCGAGGTGGCGGCCACCCCGGTCTTCGACGAACCGCTGCACCTGTTCACCGGGCCGGGCCACCCGTACGCCGATGCCCCGGCCGTCACCTCCGCCCAGCTCGCGGGCCACCGGATCTGGATGCCCGGGAACGCGCCCGGCACCGAGTGGGCGGCCTACTACGAGGAGCTGGCGGAGACCTTCGGGTTCGTCGTCGACACGGTCGGCCCGGACTTCGGCATCGAAGCGCTGCTGGACACCATCGCCGCGTCCACCACCCTTGCGACCTTCGTCAGCGAACAGACCCCGCTCGTCTGGCCCGCCGGTCACGACCTGCGCCGCATCCCCCTGGTGGACCCGGTCCCGGTCTACCCCCACTCCCTGATCCGGCGCACCGACAACCCGCACACCTCGCTGGCCGCCCTGCACCGCCATCTCGCCTCCGCCTACCCCGGCCGCCCCGAAAGCGGCGTCTGGGCGCCGAGCTGGAGCCGCCCCGCGTAGCGATTCCGTTCGACGTCTTCCGTTCGACGTCTTCGACACCCGACGACCTCGAATACGGGTGCGGTACGGCTGCGACACGGCGGCTGTGACGAAGGCCCCCGACCGGGGCCTTCGTCACAGGAACCGCCGCTCCCGCGCCCACCTCCCGTACCCTCGGTCCCATGTCGCTCTACGCCGCGTACGCCGGCAACCTCGACGCGCGGCTGATGACCCGCCGCGCCCCGCATTCCCCGATGCGCAGCACCGGCTGGCTCAGCGGCTGGCGGCTGACCTTCGGCGGGGAGCAGATGGGCTGGGAGGGGGCGCTGGCCACCGTGGTGGAGGCGCCGCGCTCCCAGGTCTTCGTCGCGCTGTACGACCTGGCGCCGATGGACGAGGACTCCATGGACCGCTGGGAGGGCGTCGGCCTCGACATCTACCGCCGTATGCGGATCCGGGTGCACACCCTGGACGGCGAGGAGCCGGCCTGGATGTACGTGCTGAACGGGTACGAGGGCGGGCTGCCCTCGGCACGCTATCTGGGCGAGATCGCGGACGCCGCGGAATCCGCCGGAGCGCCTCACGACTATGTGATGGAACTGCGCAAGCGCCCCTGCTGACCAGGGCGGATCCGGGCGCGCCCGCTCCCTTTTCGTGCGAAAGCACAAAGGCCTTCGACGTGTCTTTGCGCCCGGGCATCTACGCGCGTAGGGATTCAGCGGTTACGCTCTTCCGCGTGAACGCATCTGTTATTCCGGACAACATCCAGGCCGACCCGCAGGCGGCCGCCGCCGGGGCCGCCGCCCGCCTGCGCGAGCTGACCGGCGCCGAGACCCATGACGTCGCCCTGGTCATGGGCTCCGGCTGGGCGCCCGCGGGCGAAGCACTCGGCGTCCCGGAGGCCGAGTTCCCCGTGACCGAGCTGCCCGGCTTCCCGGCGCCCGCCGTCGAGGGCCACGGCGGCACGGTCCGCTCGTACAAGATCGGCGAGAAGCGCGCGCTGGTCTTCCTCGGCCGCACGCACTTCTACGAGGGCCGGGGCGTCGCCGCCGTCGCCCACGGGGTCCGTACGGCGGTGGCCGCGGGCTGCAAGACGGTCGTCCTGACGAACGGCTGCGGCGGTCTGCGCGAGGGCATGCGCCCGGGACAGCCGGTGCTGATCAGCGACCACATCAACCTGACGGCCGCGTCGCCGATCATCGGCGCCAACTTCGTCGACCTGACCGACCTGTACTCGCCGCGGCTGCGCGCGCTGTGCAAGGAGATCGACGACACCCTCGAAGAGGGCGTGTACGTCCAGCTCCCCGGCCCGCACTACGAGACCCCCGCCGAGATCAACATGGTCCGGGTCATGGGCGGCGACCTGGTGGGCATGTCCACGGTCCTGGAAGCCATCGCGGCCCGCGAGGCGGGCGCGGAGGTGCTCGGCCTCTCCCTGGTCACCAACCTGGCGGCCGGTCTGTCCGGAGAACCCCTCAACCACGAGGAGGTCCTCCAGGCCGGCCGCGACTCGGCGACCCGGATGGGCGCGCTGCTGGCGAGCGTGCTGGAGCGCATCTAGGACGTACCCGAGGGCTGCGCCTGCAGCCCCTCCGGGGGCCGATTCAGCCCCTCCCGCGCCTGAGGACCGGGCCATTTCAGTCCCTCCGGCGTTTGAGGAGCGGGGTCCGGGCGGAGCCCCGGCGTCCCACCCACCCGCACCGCCCCACCACACCGCACACCCCCGAAAGGCGGCCCCCGTGCAGCACGACCTCATCGCACAGGCCAGGACCTGGCTGGCCGAGGACCCCGACCCCGAGACCCGCGACGAGCTGGCCGCCCTCATCGAAGCGGGCGACACCGACGAGCTGGCCGCCCGTTTCGCGGGCACGCTCCAGTTCGGCACCGCCGGCCTGCGGGGCGAGCTGGGGGCGGGCCCCATGCGGATGAACCGGTCCGTGGTGATCCGGGCGGCGGCGGGCCTCGCCGCCTACCTGAAGGCCCAGGGCGAGGAGGGCGGGCTCGTCGTCATCGGCTACGACGCCCGCTACAAGTCGGCGGACTTCGCGCGCGACACGGCGGCGGTGATGACGGGTGCCGGACTCCGCGCCGCCGTGCTCCCCCGCCCGCTCCCCACCCCCGTACTGGCGTACGCCATAAGGCACCTGGGCGCTGTCGCCGGCGTCGAGGTCACCGCCAGCCACAACCCGCCCCGCGACAACGGCTACAAGGTCTACCTCGGCGACGGCTCGCAGATCGTGCCCCCCGCCGACGGCGAGATCGCGGCCGCCATCGCCGCGGTCGGCCCGCTGGGAGACGTCGTACGCCCCGAGGACGGCTGGCAGACCCTCGGCGAGGAGGTCCTGGACGCCTACCTCGCCCGTACGGACGCGGTCCTGGCCGCCGACAGCCCCCGTACGGCACGCACGGTCTACACGGCCATGCACGGCGTCGGCACCTCCGTGCTGACCGCCGCGTTCGAGCGAGCTGGTTTCCCGGCCCCGGTGCTCGTCACCGAGCAGGCCGAGCCCGACCCCGCGTTCCCCACCGTGGCCTTCCCCAACCCGGAAGAGCCCGGCGCGATGGATCTCGCCTTCGCCACCGCGCGCCGGGCCGCCCCGGACCTGATCATCGCCAACGACCCGGACGCGGACCGCTGCGCCGTCGCCGTGCCCGACACCGCCACCGAGGGCGGCTGGCGGATGCTGCGCGGCGACGAGGTGGGCGCGCTGCTCGCCGCGCACCTGGTGGAGCGGGGCGCCTCCGGCGTGTTCGCCGAGTCGATCGTGTCGTCGTCGCTGCTCGGCCGGATCGCCGAGAAGGCGGGCCTCGGGTACGAGGAGACGCTGACCGGCTTCAAGTGGATCGCCCGGGTGGACGGCCTGCGGTACGGCTACGAGGAGGCGCTCGGCTACTGCGTCGACCCCGAGGGCGTCCGCGACAAGGACGGCATCACCGCCGCCCTGCTCGTCGCCGAGCTGGCCTCCGTACTCAAGGAGCAGGGCCGTACGCTGCTGGACCTGCTGGACGACCTGGCGCTCGCCCACGGTCTGCACGCCACCGACCAGCTGTCGGTGCGGGTGGAGGACCTGACGGTCATCGCGAACGCCATGACCCGGCTCCGCGAGCAGCCCCCGACCGCCCTGGCGGGCCTCGCCGTCACTTCGGCCGAGGACCTGTCGCAGGGCACGGACAAGCTGCCGCCCACCGACGGGCTGCGCTACCACCTGGAGGGGGCCCGGGTGATCGTCCGCCCGAGCGGCACCGAGCCGAAGCTGAAGTGCTACCTGGAGGTCGTCGTCCCGGTGGCGGACGCGGCCGGACTGCCTGCCGCGCGGGCCCGGGGAGCCGAACTGCTCGCCGGGATCAAGCGGGATCTGGCGGCGGCAGCGGGGATCTGACGGGCAAAGCAGCCGGAACGCGGAAGGGCCGGCCCCCTCCGGGGG
>NZ_JBHXJG010000288.1:0-8698 GCF_042723425.1 Streptomyces sp. NPDC058375
CGCTGGATCAGCGGGCCGGCTCCTGGGTCAACCGCGCCGGTACAACCCCTCGATCTCCCCCGCGAAGCCCCGCGCGAAGTGCTCGCCGAACTGCGTCCCCTGCCGAACGGTACGTGGAGGTTCTTGCTGAGCGCACGGCATGAGTTGCTCGACCTCGCCAGTCGCGGCCGACGACGCGTGACCACGCCCTGAGTGCGGGCCCGGCGCGCTCGCCCTGTTGACCTCGGGAGCAGCCCCGGCCAGGATGCGGGTGGCCCTGGGAAAACAACAGGCGTCGGGAAACCGCGGGCCGGAGGTTCACAGGATGGCACTGCTGATCGAACGTGAACAGCGCACCATGCTGGCCCATCGGCAGAACTTCATGGGGCGCGCAACGTCCTCCACCACAGTCGCCTGGGACTACCACGGCCGGACCTGGGTGCTCGATCGACCTGAGGACGGCGAACCGGCCCGTCACCACTCCATCAGATGCCGCGTGTGCGCGAAGACGCTGACCTATGCGGTGCACAGCCTCGCAGCGACGCGGCGAAGGCGTGTCCGCCGCTGGATCGAGACCTTCCTCTGCCTGATCGCCGGGGTCGCGCTGTACGGTCTGATCCCGCTGGACCCGGGTAGTCCCGTCGTGCTGTCCGTCGCGATGGGCGGTGGGGCCCTGGTTCTCACCACGGCCTGGAGCCTCGGGTTCATCGCGCGTGGCGAAACCGGTCTCGTCGGCCACGGATCCGCGCTGCCCGGCTACCCGAAGCACAAGCTGTTCGTCCCGAACGCCGAGGACGGCCGCTGGGTGTAGGGGGCGGCGAACGGGGCCAGCCCTGACGCCCTGTAACGACGGCGCCTTCCGCCGCCGGATCGCGGTCCGCCCCCCGCCCCTCACTTCCGGTACAACCCCTCGATCTCCGCCGCGAAGTCCCGCGCGATCGCCTCCCTTTTCAGCTTCAGCGACGGCGTCAGGTGGCCGTTCCCCTCCGTGAAGTCCACCGGCAGGACCGTGAACTTGCGGATCGACTCGGCGCGCGAGACCAGACGGTTCGCCTCGTCCACCGCCTTCTGGAGCGACGTGCGCAGGTCCTCGTCGTGGACCAGGTCACGCATCGGGACGTCCTGCTTCTTCGTCATCCGGCGCCAGTGCTGGAGGCCGTCCGGCTCCAGGGTGATCAGGGCGGTGACGTACGAGCGGTTGTCGCCGACCACCATGCACTGGCTGACCAACGGGTGCGCGCGCAGCCAGTCCTCCAACGGGGCCGGGGTGACGTTCTTGCCGCCCGACGTGATGATGATGTCCTTCTTGCGGCCCGTGATCGTCAGGTAGCCGTCCTCGTCCAGCGCGCCCAGGTCCCCCGTCGGGAACCAGTCGTCCGCCAGCAGCGCCGGGGTCACCTCCGCCCGCTCCCCGTCCCAGTAGCCCCGGAACACCTGCCCGCCCCGCAGCAGCACCTCGCCGTCATCCGCGATGCGCACCGACGTGCCGGGCAGCGGCCAACCCACCGTGCCCAGGCGGGGTTTGAGCGGCGGGGTCACCGTGTGGGCGGCCGTGGTCTCCGTCAGGCCGTACCCCTCGAAGATGCCGATGCCCGCGCCCTCGTAGAACGCGGCGAGCCGACGGCCCAACGGGGAGCCGCCGCAGATCACGTACCGGACCTTTCCGCCCAGCGCCGCCCGGATACGGCGGTACACCAGCGGGTCGTACAGGGCGCGGGCCGCGCGCAGACCGAAGCCCGGCCCCGGGCCCGTACCGTGTTCGGCGGCCTCGACCGCCTTGCCGTACCGCTGGGCGATCCGCGCCGCGCGGTCGAACGACGAGGCGCGGCCCATCTTCTCCGCCGTCGCCCGGCCCGTGTTGTAGACCTTCTCCAGGACGTACGGGATGGCCAGCAGGAACGTGGGGCGGAAGCCCGCCAGGTCCGCCAACAAGTCCTCCGTCTGGATCGACGGCGCGTGGCCCAGGCGGACCCGCGCCCGCATGCAGCCGATCGCCACCATCCGACCGAACACGTGCGAGAGCGGGAGGAAGAGGAGCGTCGAAGCCGGTTCCTTCGACACCGACTTGAAGACCGGGTGGAGGAGTTCGATCGCGTTGTCGACCTCGGCGAAGAAGTTGCCGTGCGTCAGGACACAGCCCTTTGGGCGGCCCGTCGTGCCCGAGGTGTAGATGAGGGTCGCCGGGCTGTGCGGTTCCAGCGTGGCCCGGCGCGCCGCGACCGCCGCGTCCGGGACGTCCTTGCCGAGGGACTTCAGGTGGCCGATCGCCCCGGTGTCGAACTGCCACAGGTGCGCCAGGTCGCCGAGCTGCTTGCGCTCCTGGCTGATCAGGCGGCCCTGCTCCCTCGTCTCCACCGCGCACGCCACCGCACCCGAGTTCTGGAGGATCCAGCGGGCCTGGAACGCGGACGAGGTCGGGTAGATCGGGACCGTCACCAGGCCCGCCGCCCACGCCGCGAAGTCCAGCAGCGTCCACTCGTACCTCGTCCGGGCCATGATCGCGACCCGGTCCCCCGCCCGCAGCCCCTCCGCCATCAGGCCCTTCGCCACCGCCAGCACCTCGGCGGCGAAGTCGGCCGCGCTCACGTCCTGCCACGCGCCCTCTGCGTCCTTACGGCTGAGGACCAACTCCCCAGGCGCCTCCCGGGCGTTGTCGAACGGGATCTCGGCCAGCGAGCCGCGCTCCACGACCGGCGCGAACTTCGGTACGGAGACCTCCTGGACCCGGCCGTCCGGGCCGCGCTTCTTCGTCGGCTCGATCAGGACGGGCTGCGGAACAGCGGACGCGGATGCGGATGCGGATGCGGATGCGGATGCGGATGCGGCGGAAGGTGGCGTTGACACGTGCGGCTCCTCGGTTCGGGGGGTCGGGCGGGTCGGTTCGCCGGGTCGTCCGTCCGGCAGGGAAACAGCGGAAGAGACAGGCAGGTCAAGGGCGTTCCAGGATCGCCGTCACCCCCTGCCCGCCCGCCGCACAGATCGAGATCAACCCCCGGCCCGGGCCTTCCCGCTCCGCCAGCAGCTTCGCCAGCGTCGCCACGATCCGGGCTCCCGTCGCCGCGAAGGGGTGGCCCGTGGCCAGGGAGGAGCCGGCCACGTTCAGACGGGTGCGGTCCACCGGGGCGAGGCCCTGCTTCTCCCAGGCGGCGAGGGTGGCCAGCACCTGGGAGGCGAACGCCTCGTGGATCTCGTACAGGTCGAAGTCCTCGATCCCCAGCCCGGCCCGCTCCAGCAGGCGCGGCACCACGTACGCCGGGGCCATGAGGAGCCCGTCGTCGCCGTCCACGTAGTCGACCGCGCCCGTCTCGTACAGGGAGAGGTACGCCAGCGGCTCCAGGCCGCGTTCCTCCGCCCACTCCTCGCTCGCCAGCAGCACCGTCGCCGCCCCGTCCGTCAACGGCGTCGAATTGCCCGCGGTCATGGTGGGGTTGGGGCCGGCGGTGCCGAACACCGGCTTCAGGCGCGCCAGTTTTTCCGCCGTCGAGTCCGAGCGCAGGTTCTGGTCGCGGTCCAGGCCCCGGTACGGGACCACCAGGTCGTACAGGAAGCCCCGCTCAAACGCGGCCGCCAGGCGCTGGTGGCTCGTCGCGGCCAGCTCGTCCTGGTCCTCGCGGCTCACCGCCCAGCGGCGGGCGGTGACGGCGGCGTGGTCGCCCATCGACAGGCCGGTGCGGGGTTCGGCGTTGCGCGGGATGTCCGGGACGAGGTGACGGGGGCGTACGGCGGAGAGGGCCTTGATACGCGCGCCCGTCGTCTTCGCGCGGCGGGCGGCGAGCAGGATGCGGCGCAGGTCGTCGTTGACGCCGAGCGGGGCGTCGCTGGTGGTGTCGGAGCCGCCCGCGATCGCCGAGTCGACGGACCCGAGCGCGATCTGGTTGGCGGCGGCGATGACCGCCTGGAGGCCGGTGCCGCAGGCCTGCTGGATGTCGTACGCGGGCGTGCGTGGGTCGAGCGCGGAACCGAGGACCGTCTCCCTCGCCAGGTTGAAGTCGCGGCTGTGCTTGAGGACGGCCCCGGCGACGAAGGAACCGACCCGGTCGCCGGCCAGCCCGTACCGCTCGACCAGGCCGTTCAGCGCGGCCGTCAGCAGGTCCTGGTTGGAGGCGGTCGCGTACGGGCCGTCGGAGCGGGCGAAGGGGGTGCGGCTGCCACCGATGACCGCCACGCGGCGCGGCTGCGGCAGGGAGAGCGGCACGAACGGGTCCTGGCGCGTCATCGTGACCATCTCGTCTCGGTCGGTCCGGGACTGTGCATCTCGACCAGCTCCTGACTCTTCAGTAACCTTACTCTGGAGTAAATCTACGACCGAGCAGAGAGTCAGGACAATGGCCGATCGCTATCTGCACCTCACCGGCACAGCACCCGGCCGCTTCCTCACCCGCCGGCTCGGCCTGCCGCAGCCCGCCCCGCTGCGTCGCTGGAGCTTGGAGACCCCGCGGCTGGACGGGCCGCTGCTGCATCTGACCGCCGGTGAATCGGCGATCACGGACGAGCTGGCGAAGGCGCTGGCGGCGACGGGCCTGACGGTCGACGCCCAGGCGGCGCGCCCCGCCGGGATCGTGCTGGACGCCACGGGGGTCACCTCCGCCCGGGGTCTCGCCGAGGTGCACGCGGCCCTGCATCCTGTTGTACGGTCGCAGGCTCCCGGTGGCCGGATCGTCGTCATCGGCACGCCCCCGTCCTCCGAGGACCACCACCAGGCCGCTGCGCAGCAGGCGTTGGAGGGTTTCGTCCGGTCGCTGGGCAAGGAGATCGGGCGCGGCTCCACCGTCCAGCTCCTGCGGATCCCGGCCGGGGCCGCGCCGGGGGCCGCCGAGTCCACCCTCCGCTTCCTGCTCTCCCCCCGGTCCGCCTACGTCAGCGGCCAGGTGATCGAGCTGACCACCGCCGCCCCTGACCCCGTCGCCGACTGGGCCGCCCCGCTCGCCGGCCGCACCGCCCTGGTCACCGGGGCCGCCCGGGGCATCGGCGCGTCCGTCGCCTCGGTGCTGGCCCGCGACGGGGCGCACGTCATCGTGCTGGACGTCCCCCAGGCCCAGGACGACCTGGTCCGCACCGCCGACCGGCTCGGGGCCACCGCGCTGCCGCTGGACATCACCGCACCCGACGCCGCAGCCCGCATCGCCGCCGCCGCACCGGACGGGCTCGACGTCCTCGTCCACAACGCGGGCATCACCCGTGACCGCCGCCTCGCCAACATGCCCGCCGAACGCTGGGCCCAGGTCATCGACGTCAACCTGGACAGCGTGCTGCGCACCACGGACGAGCTCCTCACCTCGGGCGCCCTCAACCGGGGCGGCCGGGTCGTCGCCACCGCCTCCATCGCGGGCATCGCGGGCAACAACGGCCAGACCAACTACGCGGCCGGCAAGGCCGGTGTCATCGGCCTCGTCCGCTCGCTCGGCCCCCGCGCCGCCGCCGAACACGGCGTCACCGTCAACGCGGTGGCCCCCGGGTTCATCGAGACGAAGATGACCGCCGCCGTGCCGCTCCTCATCCGCGAGGCGGGCCGCCGCATGAACTCCCTGTCCCAGGGCGGGCTTCCGGTGGATGTGGCCGAGGCTGTCGCCTGGTTCGCGCAGCCCGGCTCCGCCGCCGTCAACGGCCAGGTGCTGCGCGTCTGCGGCCAGAGCCTGCTGGGGGCGTGAGTCCGATGACCTCACTCAGCGCCTCGCTCGTGCGCGGGGCCCTCTCCTCACCGTTCAAGCGCGCCGGGCGGGCGAACGCCGCCCTGCCCCCGGGCCGCCTCACCCGCCCGGGCTCGCCCGTCGCACCCGGGCCCCTCGCCGCGTACGCCCGGATCTGCGGGTTCACGGAGACCGGCCCGCTGCCGCTGACGTACCCGCACGTCCTGGCCTTCCCGCTCACCATGCGGCTGATGACCGGGCGCACCTTCCCGCTGCCGGTGCTGGGGCTCGTCCACACCTGGATCGAGATCACCCCGCGACGGAACGTACTCCCGGGCGAGCCCCTCGAACTATCCGTGTATGCCGAGGAATTGACCCCGCACCGACGCGGCACCGAGGTCACGATGGCGACCGAGGCGCGGGTCGGCGGGGAGCTGGTGTGGGAGTCCCGCAGCGGCTATCTGTCCCGGCATCGGCAGGCGGCCACGGCAGGCGGTCAGGCGACGGCCGCACAGCCCTCCGCACCAGCCGCCGCCCCGGTCGCCCCGGTCGCCCACGAGGACCTGCCCGCCCGCGCCGAGTGGACGCTTGCCGGCGATCTGGGCCGGCGGTACGGGGCGGTCTCCGGGGACCGTAATCCCATCCACCTCCACCCGCTGACCGCCCGGCTGTTCGGGTTCCCCCGGGCCATCGCGCACGGCATGTGGACGGTCGCCCGCTGCCTGGCCGAGGCTGACTCCGAGTCCGGGGTTGCGACCGAACTCCGTTCCGTACGGGCCGAGTTCAAGGCACCTGTCCTGCTGCCCGCCACCGTGACGTACGCCGCCGACGCCACCGGGAACGCCTTCGCGCTGCGGGGCCCCGAAGGGCGCGTGCACCTCGTGGGGTCGGTGACGCGGAGCGCCTAGCGGGCCGGAGGCGTCCACGGCCGGGCGTGCATCAGGTTCTCCAGGCCCGCCCAGGCGAAGTTCATCAGGGTCGCCGCGGCCTCCTTCGCCGAGACGTCCGGGGTGTCGTTGGCCCAGCCCGCCAGCGACTCCGCCGCCCCCACCAACGCCTGCGCGAGGCCCGCCACGTCCCTGTCCGCCAGTGCGGGGTCGCTGTGGGCCTCGCGGGCGGCGGCTCCGATGAGGCCCGTCACGAACGCGACGATCTCGTCCCGCATCGAGCCGACCTCACTGACGAACGGCTCACCGTGCGAACGCGCCTGGCGGTGCAGGACCGACCAGCCGTCCGGGTTCTCGGCGGTGTGGGTGAAGAACGCCCGCAGCCCCGCCCACAGTTGGCCGTCGGCGGGCAGCCCCGGCTCCGCCCCGGCCCGGACCGCCTCCAGCAGGGCTTTCGCCTCGCGGCGGATGCAGGCGGAGAACAGCTCTTCCTTGGAATTCAGGTACAGGTAGACCAGCGGCTTGGAGACGCCCGCCAGCTCCGCGATCTCGTCCATCGAGGCGGCCCGGTAGCCGCGCTGCCCGAACGTCCGCACCGCCGCGTCCATCATCTGCTGCTCGCGCACGGCGCGCGGCATCCGCTTGCTCTTCACTGCACCCACGTCCGGCTTCCTCCCCGCCCCCACTGCCCTGCTCCCCGCCCAGAGTACGGCGGTGGGCGGTCCGGCGTCGCAGGGAGCGATCACCGGCCGGAGGGATGGCCTGTTGCGAGCGGCACAGCGGCGGGGTCCTCCCGTGGTCCGACACCGGCTCCACCCGGCGTCCGATGTGCTCGCCCTGCCGCCCGGCCTAGCTTTGCGGGCATGACGATCTTCTTCCGCAACCGACCGGCCGGGGCCGCCGCGACCGCCGCGGCGCTCGCCCTGACCGCACTGGCCGCCCTGGCCGGCACGGCCGCGCCCGCCTCCGCGTCCGGTCCCGCGCCGACACCGGCCGCCGCCGCCTTGGGCGCGGCCCCCGGCGACCTCGCCACGCCCGCCGCGCCCTCCGTGCCCTCCGCGTTGGCGCTCCCCCGCCCCACCGGCCCGTACGCCATCGGCCGCGACACCCTGTTCCTCACCGACCACGGGCGGACCGACCCCTGGGTGCCGGCCGCCGGGCCGCGCCAGTTGCTGGTGTCGCTGCACTACCCGGCCCGCCCGGGCAGCGGCGGCACGGCGGCCCCGTACATGCCGGAGGAGGAGGCGCGGCTGATGCTCGCGCAGCGCGGGCTCGACGACCCTGCGTGGCCCGGTCTGGTCGCCGCCACCCGGACCCACTCCCGTACGGACGCCCGGCCGGCCCCAGGACGCTTCCCGCTGGTTCTGCTCTCCCCCGGCTTCGGCACGCCCCGGGCCACACTGACCGGGCTCGCGGAGGAGCTGGCGAGCCGGGGTTACGTCGTGGCGACCGCGGACCATCCGTACGAGTCGACCGGTACGGAGCTGCCCGACGGGCGGGTCCTCACCTGTGCCGCCTGCGACGAGGTGGACGCGCAGCCCGACGACGCGGCGCGGCACGAGGTCCTGGCCGCCGTCTCGACCGGGCGGGCCGCCGACTTCTCGTTCCTGCTGGACCGGCTGACCGGGCCGCGCCCGGCATGGCGGCACGCCGGGTCGATCGACGCGCGGCGGGTGGGCATGGCGGGGCACTCCATCGGGGGCGCCGCGGCCGCCTCCACGATGGCCGCCGACCGCCGGGTGGACGCGGGCGTCAACCTGGACGGCACGTTCTTCGACCCGGTCCCCACCCGGGGGCTGGACCGGCGGCCGTTCCTGATGCTGGGGACCGACCCCGGGCACGGACCCGGCGGCGACACGTCCTGGGACGAGAGCTGGGGCCGGCTGGACGGCTTCAAGCGCTGGCTGACCGTGCGGGATTCCGGGGACTTCACGTTCACCGACACCCCGGAGATCGGGGAGCAGCTCGGCATCGTGGACCCGGGCGCACCCCTCTCCGCCGCCCGCTCGACGACGATCACCCGGAGCTATGTGACCGCCTTCTTCGACCGGAGCCTGCGCGGCCGGCCCGCCCGGCTGCTGAACGGCCCGACGCCGGCCCACCCCGAAGTGCTCTTCCAGCGCCCCTGACCGCACGGGGGTCGGTCGGGGTCGTTCGGGGGGAACAGCACAGCGCCCCCCGGTCCACGTCGCACAGGACGTGGAC
>NZ_JBHXJG010000289.1:0-8645 GCF_042723425.1 Streptomyces sp. NPDC058375
GCTGCTCCGCTTCCTTCTTGCTACGGCCGGTGCCGGTGCCGTACGAGACACCACCGACGCGAGCGGCAGCAGTGAAGGTCTTCTCGTGATCCGGGCCGGTCTCCGTGACGAGGTACTCGGGGACTCCGAGGCTCTCGCTCGCGGTGAGCTCCTGGAGGCTGGTCTTCCAGTCCAGGCCGGCGCCGAGGTTCGAGGACCTGTCGATCAACGGGTCGAAGAGCCGGTGGACCAGCTCCGAGGCCGCGCCGAGGCCCTGGTCGAGATAGACCGCGCCGATCACTGCTTCCAGTGTGTCGGCGAGGATGGAAGCCTTGTCCCGGCCACCCGTGCCCTCTTCACCGCGGCCGAGCCGGATGAAGGAGCCGAGTTCGAGGCCGCGGCCCACTTCCGCAAGCGCACGCGAGTTGACCACCGCGGCCCGCAACTTGGCCAGCTGGCCTTCGGGCAGGTCGGGGTGGGTGCGGTACAGCGTGTCCGTGACCACCAGGCCGAGCACCGAATCCCCGAGGAATTCGAGCCGCTCGTTGGTGGGCAGGCCGCCGTTCTCGTATGCGTACGAACGGTGGGTCAGCGCACGCACCAGAAGGGCGGACTCGAGGTGATACCCGAGCCGCCCTTCCAGAAGCGTGTGGGACGAGGCTGTGTTGACGTTGTCTGCCTGCTTCTTGGCGCTGGACAACTCAGACATCGGGCCTCTCACCAGCCGCTCAGACCTCGAGGACCTGGCGCTTGTTGTAGGTGCCGCAGCTCGGGCACGCAATGTGCTGGAGCTTGGGCTCCTGGCAACGCTCGCACGAAACCAGGGTGGGGACCGCAGCCTTCCACTGCGACCGGCGGTGGCGCGTGTTGCTGCGCGACATCTTCCGCTTCGGAACAGCCACGGCTACTTCTCCTGCTTCTCGTCGACGCCCGGTTCGGCGCCGCCCATGTTGTCCTTCTCGCCGTCCTGAACGGTCTCGGCGAGTCCTTGCAGTGCCGCCCAACGAATGTCGACGGCGTCGTGGTGGTGGCCCGGATTCTCGTCCAGCCTGATTCCGCATTCGGAACACAGACCGGCGCAGGTCTCCTTGCACACCGGCTGCATGGGCAGTGCGAGCACTACCGCGTCACGCAGCATTGACTCAAGGTCGAACAAGCCGTCCTCGAGAAAGAACCTGTCCTCGTCGTCCTCGGCGTCGTCGGCCGGCTCCGCAGCAGTGCTGCGACCCCGGTCATCGGCGTCAGGGTACGAGAACATTTCCTGGAAGTCCGCGTCGACCTCTACGGTCAGCGGCTCCAGACACCTTACGCACTCCCCCTCGGCGGTGGCACGGGCGGTGCCTGTGACAAGCACCCCTTCCATGACCGATTCGAGGCGGAGGTCCAGCTCCACGGGTGCGCCTTCCGGCACGCCGATGACGCCGTCGATGCCCAGGACCGGTGAACCGGGTGCTTCCACCGAGCGGGACAGCCGCTTCATGGCACCGGGACGCCGACCCAGCTCGTGCGTATCGAACACGAGAGGGTTGCGGTGGTCGAGGTGGCCGTTCAGGGCTTTTCCTGCTTTCGAATCATGGGTGTCGCGCTGCGAAGGGAGGGTCGGTCGTCGGTGGCCCGGGGAACGGACCGCCCTCGTTTCTGAGGCGAAACGGGCAGCCGAGATCGCGGACCTATGTGCGACCGAGGATTCAGGATACTGGACGGACCGCTCAGCACCCAATCGGGGCAACCCCGACCGGGGGTCAGCGACCCTGCTCGTACCGGCGGAGCTGTTCCAGGTCGATCATGCTGGTGTCGAAGAGGCTGGTCTCGTCCAGCGCTCCCCCGCCCTGCTGGTCGGGAGCCTGACTCTGGCCCTGTCCCTGCCCGTGCTGCTGGGCCTGCTGCTGCCAGCCGTAGTCGGGCTGGCCGGTGGGCTGGGGCGGGTAGCCGTTCGGGTCGTAGCCCCCCTGCTGCTGGTACGCCGCGTACGGGTCGGGCTGCTGCGGGTAGCCGTACGCGTCCTGGACGTCCTGCTGGAGCGGCTGCTCCTGGTAGCCGTACGCCGCCTGCGCGTAGCTCGGCTCGACCTGCGGCTGCTGCGCCGGGTAGGCGGGCTGCTGGGGCGCCTGCTGCGGCTGCGGGGTGGCGAGCTCGGCGAGACCGGCCAGGTAGTCGGCGTCGCTGGTGTGGCCCTGGCCGCCCGCGGCGTCCTGGGCGGCCATGTGCGCGCCGAGGTCGTCGCTGGCGACCCGGCCGTGCAGCTTCTGCCGGCCGCGGCCGACCGCCTCCAGCGTCTTGGCGAGGACGGCCTCGAAGGCGCCGAACTTGGCGTCGACGTACGCGTCGGCCCGCTGCTTCAGCGTCTCGGGATCGGCGCTGCGCTCGGGGGCCTCGGTGAAGTCGGGATCCTCGTAGCCCTGCTCGTCCAGGCCCTGACCGCGGCCGAGGAGCTTCTCGCGGCCCCGGTCCACGGAGCCGATGGTCTTGGTGAGGACGACCTCGAAGTTGGCGAGCTTGCTGTCGACGTAGTCGTCGGCCTCGGCCCGGACCTCCTCGGCCTCACGGCAGGCCTCGGACAGGATCCGGTCGGCCTCGGCCTGCGACTGGCGGGCGATCTCGGTCTCGGAGATCAGCGAGGCGCGCTGGGCGTGCGCGGACTCGACGATCCGCTCGGCCTCCTGGCGGGCCTGCTCGGCGAACTGCTCGTGGCCGCCGATCAGCTCCTGGGCCTGGGCGAGCGAGCCGGGCAGGGCCTGGCGCACCTCTTCGAGCATGGCGAGCAGCTCGGCGCGGTTGACCACGCACGAGGCCGACATGGGCATGGATCGGGCGCTCCCGACCGCTTCGACGATCTCGTCGAGCTTCTTCTGCACGTCCACCGTGTGCTCGCCACTCTCTGCTGCTCTGTTGAAGCTGCTGCTCCGTTGGAGACGGACGGGACGACTGTAAGGCCAGTCGGCCGCCGCCCGACAGCTGGTGACGGCCCGTCAGTGCCTCAGCGTTCGCCGAGCCGCTTCACGAGTGCCTCGTGGACGGTCGGCGGCAACAGGTGGGAGACATCGCCGCCCCAGGTCGCCACCTCCTTGACCAGCGAGGACGACAGGAAGCTGTACGTCGGGTTGGTCGGCACGAAGAGCGTCTCGACGCCGGAGAGGCCGTTGTTCATCTGGGCCATCTGCAGCTCGTAGTCGAAGTCGCTGACGGCCCGCAGGCCCTTCACGATCGCCGGGATCTCCCGCTGCTTGCAGAAGTCGACCAGCAGGCCGTGGAAGGACTCCACCTCGACGTTGCCGAAGTCGGCGGTGACCTCGCGGATCAGCTCGATCCGCTCGTCCACGGTGAACAGCCCCTTCTTGGACTGGTTGATCATCACCGCCACATGCACCACGTCGTACAGCTTCGAGGCTCGGCCAATGATGTCGAGATGTCCGTTGGTGATGGGGTCGAACGACCCCGGACAGACGGCGCGGCGCACTGTGATTCCCTCGCTCTCCGGTCCGGTCATCGTGCGTCTTCGCACGTAGCGGCGGCGCGACCGTACCAAAGCGTTCCCTCGCCGTAGCGACGGGACCGCAGTGGCTCGAATCCGGCGGGCCAGCCGAATTCTCCGCCCCGGGTGCTGCGTTCCACGGTGACGAGCGCATCGTCGGCGAGCCACCCCTGAGCACGGAGTGTGAGCAGGATCTCGCGAAGATCGTCGTCGGTAACGGCGTACGGCGGATCGAGGAAGACGATGTCGTACGGATCGACGGGCGCCGGTCCTGTCACGATCTGTTCGGCTTTGCCGGTACGGACCTCGGCGCCCGGGAGACCCAGGGTGCGGACGTTGTCGCGGACGGTGCGGACCGCCTTCGGGTCGGCCTCCACGAGCAGGGCGTGGACCGCGCCCCGGGAGAGCGCTTCGAGGCCGACGGCGCCGGATCCGGCGTACAGATCGGCGACGCGGCTGCCTTCGAGGGTGCCGAGCAGCGCCTGCCAGGTGGAGAAGAGGCCCTCGCGCGCACGGTCGGAGGTGGGGCGGGTGCCGGTGCCGGGCGGGACGGCCAGGCGGCGTCCGCCGGCCGAGCCGGCGATCACGCGGGTCATGGGTGTCGGGTCCTCGGGGTCGGGGGCGTGCGGAAGGGCTCGCGAACGGGTGCGTGCCGTGCGTCCACGATATGGCGTGCGGCAGGCACCGGCCCGACCAGCGGGGCGCCCCCGTGCCCTCACCCCTTGTCGAGATACTCCTCCCGGTCCTTGTCCAGCAGCGCGGCCAGCACGGTGCGCAGCTCCGGCAGGTGCTCCAGCTCCGGGTCGGCGGCGACGATCGCCACGGCCTCCTCGCGGGCGGCGGCGATGACCTCCTCGTCGTCGATGACGGTGAGCATGCGCAGCGAGGAGCGCACCCCGGACTGGGCCTGGCCCAGCACATCGCCCTCGCGGCGCTGCTCCAGGTCGATTCGGGAGAGCTCGAAGCCGTCGAGCGTCGCGGCGACGGCGGAGAGGCGGGCGCGGGCGGGGCTCGCCTCGTGGGCCTCGCTGACCAGCAGGCAGAGCCCGGGGGCGGAGCCACGGCCGACGCGGCCGCGCAGCTGGTGGAGCTGGGAGACGCCGAAGCGGTCGGCGTCCATGATCACCATGGCGGTGGCGTTGGGGACGTTGACCCCGACCTCGATGACGGTGGTGGCGACCAGGACGTCGACGTCCCCGGCGGCGAACCGGCGCATGACGTCGTCCTTCTCGTCGGGGTGCATCCTGCCGTGCAGCACCTCGACGCTCAGCCCGGCCAACGCGCCCTTACGGAGCTCGTCGGCGATCTCCAGGACGGCGAGCGGCGGCCGCTTCTCGGGGTCCTCCTCGGCGGCCTTCTTCTTGGCCTTGCCCTTCTTGCTCTCCTCCTCCGCGTCGTCGCCGATGCGGGGGCAGACCACGTACGCCTGATGGCCGTTCTCCACCTCTTCGCGGACGCGTTCCCAGGCGCGGGCGAGGAAGTGGGGCTTGTCCTTGGCGGGGACGACATGGCTGGCGATCGGGGAGCGTCCGGCCGGGAGCTGGTCCAGGACGGAGGTCTCCAGGTCGCCGAAGACCGTCATCGCGACCGTACGAGGAATGGGGGTGGCGGTCATGACGAGGAGGTGGGGCGGCTGCTTCCCCTTCGAGCGCAGGGCGTCGCGCTGTTCCACGCCGAAGCGGTGCTGTTCGTCCACGACGACCAGGCCCAGGTCGTGGAACTGGACCTTGTCCTCGATCAGCGCATGGGTGCCGATGACGATCCCGGCCTCGCCGGTCACCAGGTCGAGCAGGGCCTGACGGCGGGCGGCCGTGCCCATGGAGCCGGTGAGCAGGACCACCTTGGTCCCCCGGTCCGAGCCGCCGAGCATGCCGCCCTCGGCCAGCTCGCCCATCATCTCGGTGATCGAGCGGTGGTGCTGCTGGGCCAGGACCTCGGTGGGGGCGAGCATCGCGGCCTGGCCGCCCGCGTCGACCACGGTGAGCATGGCGCGCAGCGCCACCATCGTCTTTCCGCTGCCCACCTCGCCCTGGAGGAGGCGGTGCATCGGGTGCTCGGTCGCCAGGTCGTCGAAGATCTCCTTGCTGACCTTCTCCTGGCCCTCGGTGAGAGTGAAGGGCAGCTTGGCGTCGAACGCGTCCAGCAGGCCGTCCGCGACGGGGCGGCGGGCCACGGCGGGGAGCTGGGTGTCGGCGTACCGGCGGCGGGCCAGGGCGACCTGGAGGACGAACGCCTCGTCCCACTTGAGCCGGGCCTTGGCGTCCTCGATATCCGCCTTGGTCTGCGGCCGGTGCACCTTGAGCAGGGCCTCGGGCAGCGGGGTGAACCCGCGCCCCTCGCGCAGGGCGGCGGGCAGGGGGTCCACCGCGTCCTGGGCGCTCGGCAGCACGGCGTCCACGGCCTTGGCGATCCGCCAGGAGTCGAGCTGCTTGCACGCGGGGTAGATCGGCAGCAGCCGTCCGGCGAAGGCGTCCACGGCCTCGGTGGCCTCGTCGGCGTCGGAGGCGTCGAGCAGTTGGTACGTGGGGTGGGCGAGCTGCATCTTGCGGTTGAAGACGGAGACCTTGCCCGCGAACATCGCCTGGCGGCCCGGCAGCAGCTCCTTGTGCGGCTTGTGGACTCCGTGGCCGAAGAAAACCAGCTGGAGGCGGCCGCTGCCATCGGTGAGGGTGACTTCGAGCCGCTTGCCCCGGCCGTTGTTGAACATCAGGATCCGGGCGTCGGCGACCTGGGCGACGACCGTGACGTGCTCGTCCAGCGGGAGGTCGGCCAGCGCGGTCAGCTTGCCGCGCTCCTCGTACCGCCGCGGGTAGTGGTGCAGCAGATCACCGACCGTGTGCAGGTCGAGGTGTTCGGCCATCACCTTCGCGGTGGCTCCGCCGAGCAGCTTCTTGAGAGGTTCATCGAACGAGGACACGCGATCCATTGCACACCACGGCACTGACAACTGTCCGCCGGGCACGGCGACACCACACCGACGGCTACTCGACGCCGATCAGCAGCGGCGCCCGCTGGTGCCCGCCCCGGTAGACCACGGTGTCCACGGCGAGATGGCCCTCGCGTACGTGCTCCTCCAGCGCGTCGGCCAGCGCGTCGGGCACGTCCTCGCCGAGGACGAGGGTGACCAGCTCACCGCCCGCCGCCAGCATCCGGTCGAGCACGGTGCGGGCGGTGTGCGGGACGTCGGAGCCGATCACGGCCACGTCGCCGTCGATCAGGCCGAGGATGTCCCCGGCCTGGCAGATGCCCGCCATGGTCCACGACTGGCGTTCGGCGACGGCCAGTTCGGCGTAGCGGGTGGCCCCGGCGGCCGCGGTCATGGCGACCACGTCCTCGTCGAAACCCCGGTCGGGCTCGTGGACGGCGAGCGCGGCGATGCCCTGGACGGCGGCGCGGGTGGGGACGAGGGCGACCCGGACCCCCTCGGTCCTGGCCTGTTCGGCGGCTGCGGCGGCGGTGTGGCGCAGGGCCGCGTCGTTGGGCAGCAGGACCACCTCTCGGGCGTGGGCGCGGCGGATGGCCTCGACCAGTTCTCCGCTGGCGGGGGGTTCGCCTGGGCGGGCGATGACGGTGGTGGCCCCGGCCTCGGTGCAGAGCCCGGCAAGGCCGTCTCCGGGGACCACCACGACGACGGCGCGCTGGGCGGGTTCGGCCTGGACGCGGACGTCGTGGCCGCTCTCGGTGGCGAAGTGGGTGATCCGGATCCGGTACGGCCTACCGGCCTCGACGCCCGCCTCCACGGCCGCCCCGGCGTCGTCGACATGGACGTGTACGTGCCAGAGCCCGTCACCGCCCACCACGACCAGGGAGTCGCCGAGGGCGTCGAGCCGGGTGCGCAGGCGGGCCACCTGCTCGTCGCGGGCCTCCAGGAGGTAGATCACCTCGAACGCGGGCCCGGCGCCCCCGTCCTCGGGGCAGTCGAGCGGCCCCTCCGCGGGAAGGCTCCCCGCCGCAACGCCCCCCGCCGTCACGCCCTCCACCGGGGTGCCGCCCACGGGCAGCCCCACCACGGAACCCCCGTCCACGGTCACGGGGGCCTTCGCGGTGTTCCCGGAAGCGGTACGGGGCCCGCGTACCGGAGCCTGCCCGGTCACCGTCTCCACCAGCGCGCCCAGAACCGCCACCAGCCCCCGGCCCCCGGCGTCGACCACGCCCGCCCGGCCGAGGACGGCGAGCTGCTCGGGGGTGCGCGCGAGGGCGGCGCGCGCCCCCTCGTAGGCGGCGGTGACGACGGCCCGCAGGTCGGGGTCCTCGCCTTCCTCGCCCCGGGCTGCCTCGGCGGCCGCTGCGGCGACGGTGAGCACGGTGCCCTCGACGGGACGGGCGACGGCCTGGCGGGCGGCGTCGGCGGCGCTGGTGAGGGCGAGGCGCAGATGGGCCGCGTCGCCGGCGTCGGCCAGTACCCCGGCCATGCCGCGCAGCAGCTGGGCCAGGATCGTGCCGGAGTTCCCGCGGGCGCCGATCAGGGCGCCGTGCGCCATGGCGCGTACGGCGTCGGCGGTGGCGGGTGCGCTCGTGCCGGTCTCATGGGCGGCGAAGACCGCTTCGACGGCAGCCGCGGCGGACTCGACGGTCAGGTAGAGGTTGGTGCCGGTGTCCCCGTCCGCGATGGGGTAGACGTTGATCGCGTCGATCTCCGCGCGTTCCCGGCCCAGGGCCTCCAGGGCCAGTGAGCACCATGTGCGTACCGCGACGGCGTCCAGGTCGTCGGGGAGCTGCGGCACCGATGGTCCTCCTTGAAGCGGCCGTGGCAACGGGCTGCACCGCAGGTTAGCCCGCTCGGCGGGGCCCCGGCCCGGACAGGGGGGCGGGAGGGCGGAGGGCTGACCCGTGGTAGTTTCGTATCTCCGAAGCAGGCGTTGTATGCTGCTCCGGTTGCCCGATGAGAGTCGGGCCATTCCTCCGGTACCGCCACTTCAGTCAAATGATTCCGGCGCGCCGGATTTCACTGTAAGTGCATCTGAAGTCTTTGGAGTGACCCGTGGCTGCCAACTGCGACGTTTGCGGCAAGGGGCCGAGCTTCGGCAACAACATTTCGCACTCGCACCGCCGTACGTCCCGTCGCTGGAATCCCAACATCCAGCGCGTGCGTGCCGTGGTCGGTCGGACGCCGAAGCGGCTCAACGTCTGCACCTCGTGCATCAAGGCCGGCAAGGTCGCGCGCTGACGTCCCCGTCGTAGCGCAGCCTTCCGG
>NZ_JBHXJG010000290.1:0-8598 GCF_042723425.1 Streptomyces sp. NPDC058375
GCAGAGCAAGCCGGGCCGCGCTTCCATGTGCGTGGGTATGGGGCCGGAGGAGTCAGGCCCCGGCCCCCGCGGCGTGGTCGTCGCCGCGGGGGCATGATCGGCGCCGGGCGGGAGCGCGCCGGACGCCGCGCGGCGCGCTCAGCGGGCGCTCGGTGTCAGCGCCGCAGGGGTGTCGTGCCCGCCCCGGAAGTAGAGCAGCGGACCGTCCGGCCGTTCGACCCGCAGTTCCTGCACCCGGCCCACGACGATGTCGTGGTCGCCGCCGCGGTGCACGGTTTCGATCGTGCAGCCGAGCCACGCCAGGACACCGTCCAGGACGACGGTCCCGCCCGGGGTGAGCCGCGAGCCGACCGCGTCGAACTTTCGGCCGGACGGGCTGCCGAACGCCTCGCAGACCTCGCGCTGGTCCTCGGCCAGGACGTTCACCCCGAAGCTGCCTGAGCGGCGGATGCGCGGCCAGCTCGTGGAGGTGTGTCCCGGGCAGAAGAGCACGAGGGGCGGATCGAGGGAGAGCGAAGAGAACGCCTGGCAGGCCAGGCCGAGCCGCTCCTCACCGTCGAGGCCGGTGATCACCGTCACGCCGGTGGCGAACTGCCCCAGGACGGTGCGGAACATCCGTGCGTTCACACTGGGCAGCATCGGAACTCCTTCGGTGGGTGGTGAGCCGGGCGGCTCAGTCGTAGACGACCTCGACGTGGTCGGTGAGCGGTACCGCCTGGCAGGCCAGCGTGTACCCCTCGGCCAGGTCCTCCTCCTCCAGCACGGTGTTGCGCAGCAGCTTCACCTCGCCGTCGACGACCCGGCAGGCACAGGCGCTGCACGAGCCCTCGCGACATGAGAAGGGAGCGTCGAGATCCTGGGCGCGCAGCAGGTCCAGGAGGGTGGTACGGGCGGGCCAGGGGAACGTCTTTCGCTCACCGTCGAGTTCGACGGTGACGGTGCCGCTGCCCGCTTCGTCGGCGGGTACCGGCTCGGGGGCGGCGGACAGACCGGCGAACGGGTCGGATGCGAGCGACCGGTACTCCTCGGTCAGCACCCGCGTTCGGTCCAGCCCCAGTTCGGTGAGGGCCGTGGCCGCCGCCTCCATGAAGGGCACCGGTCCGCAGAGCAGAGCCGCGTCGGCACCGACGGACCAGGGCCGGACCAGCGCGGCCAGCCTGGCCGCGTCGGGCCGTCCGTGCAGCGTCTCCAGCCAGTGGACCACCTGGATCCGGTCCGGATGCTCCTCGGTCAGGCGCCGCAGCTCGGCCGCGAAGATCACCGACCGCTCGTCGCGGTTTGCGTACACCAGAAGGGCGTTGCCGCCCTCTCGGGCCCGCGCCCGAAGGATCGACATCGCCGGAGTGATCCCGCTGCCCGCGGCGAACAGCAGCAGCTCGCGGTGGTCGGGCGCGGGGGTGAACCGGCCGGCCGGGAGGAGCGCTTCGACCGTGTCTCCGGGGCGCAGGCGGTCGCAGATCCAGTTCGAGGCGATGCCGCCGGGCACCCGCTTGACCGTGACGGTCGGGCGGGGGTCCCCCGGAGCGCTGGAGAGTGAGTAGCAGCGAGCCACCCAGCCTTCCTGCGCAGGAACACGGAGCGTCAGGAACTGGCCCGGCCGGTAGTCGAGCCGGTCCTCCTCCCCGGCGTCGAAGGAGACGGACACCGCGTCCTCCGTCTCCGGTGTCACCTCGGCCACGCGCAGAGTGAGGATCGGGTCGGTCACTGGTCGACCACCGCCAGCTCCCCTGATCGCACGGCCTGTTCGATCGTCGCCCGCAGCCGGGCGCAGGTGGGGATCACCGCGGTCCTGGGCCGGCCGTCGGCGGCAAGCACTTCGGCGAACTCCGCACATCCCTCGGCGCCGTCGGGCCACTGCACGGAGGTCTGCGCCAGGCTGCTCTTGCGTACCAGCACCGGCGTCGCGCAGCGTTCGCACGACAGGCGCCGCACCTGGGTCGTCCTTTCCGGGTCCGCGAGCGGCACCCGTCCGTTCGCGCTCATGCCGGGCGGAGCGGTACGCCGCCCTGGCGCTCAAGGTTGTCCTCGACCTCGCGGGACCAGAACTCCACGGCGCGTTCGGTGTCCAGCTCGAACTCGAACCGGTTGGTCATCTCGGGGGTGACGTCCTCGGTGTCGACGTAGAACTGTTCGTACCAGCGCCTGAGTTGGTAGACGGGGCCGTCCTCCTCGCAGAGCAGGGGGTTGTCGATCCTGGTCTTGTTCCGCCAGATCTCGACGTCCTGGAGGAAGCCGGCCTCGACCCCCTTGGAGGTCGCCGCGGCGATGGTCCGGGCCGTCTCGTCCGTGTGGCCCGGCGCCTTCTTGACGATGCAGCCCCACTGGAGGAGGAAGCTCGTCGGACTCACCGGGTAGTGGCAGTTGATCAGGACGGTCTCGGTGTCGATGAGGCCGTTGGAGCCGTGCAGCCAGTCGATCATGTACGAGGGGCCGAAGTACGTCGCCTCCGACCGGCTGATCCGCTTCTCCTCGCCCTCCGCCTTGGAGTAGGTCGTGCCGAAGCTGACGTCGTCACGGCCGGTGGAGTTCATGTACTGGGTGGCGAGGTGCCCCTCGAACACGTTCTTGAAGTACACGGGGAACGAGTAGTGCACGTAGAAGAAGTGGGCCATGTCGACCACGTTGTCCACGATCTCCCGGCAGTTGGCGCCCTCGATGAGGACCGAGTTCCACGTCCAGTCCGACCATTCGTCGGAAAAGACGGCGTCGATCCGCGGAATCTCCAGCTCGGGGGGCGGGGGCTTGCCCTGGGGGTCGTGGTAGACGAAGAGCTGACGGTTCTGTTCGAGGACGGGCCAGGACTTGGTGCGGGCACGCGGAGGAACCCGCCGTGAGTACGGGATGCTCGCACAGCGGCCGTTGCCGGCCCAGCGCCAGTCGTGGAAGGGACAGGCCACCTCGTCGCCCTTGACGGTGCCCTGGGTCAGGTCGCCGCCCATGTGCGGGCAGTATCCGTTGAGAACCTGCAGCTTTCCTTCACTGTCGGCGAAGACGACGAGTTTGGTGCCGAACGCCTGGACGGCGTGCGGCTTGCCGTCCCGGAACGTGTCGGCGAGGCCCAGGCAGTGCCAGCCCCGGGCGTACCGGACGGGGGGTGCCCCGGCCTCGATGACGCGGACACCGTCGTCCGACTCCATTGTTGCCATCGCTCCTCCATGTGTGCGCGATAGGGGCCTGTCCACCCGGCAGCGGCTCCTCGACCCGGCGGCTCCGGAGCGTCACTCCCGTCGTCATCGTGCGAAGCGGACGGCCGCGCCGGAAGGCCCGCTCCCGCTGACCGGGACGAAGGGGCACTTCGGCGTCCGTCAGGGCGCCCGGTGCCGCGGCCTCCGCGCTCCCATGGCTCGCGAGCACGCGCGGGGCCCGGGCCGTCCCGGTCAGCGGGAGGGCCGGGCGCACACCGTGCCCGACCGGCCTAGCGTCGGGCCGACCGGCCGGCGAACCTCGAGGGCCGGGTTCGGGGCGAGCATTCGGAGGTTGTGATGGCGCACGAGGTGGTCCGCCGGGTCGAGGAGGCCTCGGCACTCCTGGCAGCAACGGCCCAGGAGACGGAGGGGCTGGGCAGGCTCTCCGACGAGAGTGTCAAGCTCATCCGCGAGGCGGGGGTGATGCGGATGCTGCAGCCGCAGGACTTCGGTGGGTACGCGGCCCATCCACGGGACTTCGCCGAGGCGGTCATGGCGGTCGCGCGCAGCTGCGGGTCCACCGGCTGGGTGTGCGGCGTCGGCGGGGTTCATCCGTGGGAGATGGCGCTGATGGACCGCGAGCTCCAGTCCGAGGTATGGGGGGACGACCCCGACACCTGGATCGCCTCCCCCTACGCGGCCCAGGGCGTCGCCACGCCGGCCGACGGGGGCTACACCCTGAAGGGGCACTGGAACTTCTCGTCCGGGACCGACCACTGCGACTGGGTCTTCCTCGGCGCGCTGGTCGGCGGCCCCGACGGCAAACCGCTGCAGCCGGTCAAGATGCTCCACGTGGTGCTGCCCCGCTCCGACTACACCATCGTGCCGGACTCCTGGGACGTGATCGGCCTGTGCGGCACCGGCAGCAAGGACGTCGTCGTCGACGGCGCCTTCGTCCCCGCCTACCGCACCATCGATGGCGGAGAGGTCGCCGAGGGCGAGAAGGCGGCGGAGCGCGTCGGCCGCTCGGACACCTTGTACAAGCTGCCGTTCTGGGCGATGTTCCCGCTGGGCATCACCTCTGCTGTGGTCGGCATCGCCGAGGGGGCCCTCGCCGCCCATCTCGATTACCAGCGGGATCGGGTCACGGCCATGGGCAGCCGGATCAAGGAGGACCCGTACGTCCTGTCGGCCATCGCGGAGGCGTCCGCCGAGATCAGTGCCTCCCGCACCCAGCTCCTCGACGGCATCTGCCGGCTGTACGACAAGGCGGAGGCCGGGAAATCCATCACCTTCGAGGACCGGGCGGTCGTACGGCGCAACCAGACCCGTTGCGCCTGGCGTGCGGTCGCCGCGGTCGACCAGATCTTCGCCCGCTCCGGCGGGAACGCGGTGCGCCGGCACAACGTCATGCAGCGCTTCTGGCGCGACGCCCACGTCGGCCTCCAGCACGCCATCCACACTCCTGGTTCGACCTACCACGCCGCCACGCTCACCTCCATGGGCATCGAGCCCGAGGGTTCTCTGCGCGCCCTGATCTGAACCCGTCCCCGCTGGACACCACGTACTGATCACCGCAACAGACCGGAAAGAGAGAGACCATGGGTGACATCAGCTCACTGGGCTACGTCAGGGTCCGGGCCACCGACATGGCGGCCTGGCGCACTTTCGCCTTCGAGACGGCTGGATTCGCCGAGGGGAGCGGACCGGAGACGGACGCGCTCTACCTGCGCATGGACGAACGTGCCGGGCGGATCGTAATTCTGCCCGGCGACGAGGACCGGGTCGAAGCGGTCGGCTGGGAGGTCCGCGACCACCTGGCGCTCGACCGGGTTCGGCGAGCGGTCGAGGCGGCAGGCGTCCCGGCCAAGCCCCTCTCCCAGGAGGAGTGCGACCTGCGCCGGGTGGAGACGGCTTTCGCCTTCGAGGCCCCCGGCGGCACACCCGTCGAGATCTTCCACGGGCCGGCTCTGGACCACAGCCCGCTCGCCACCCCGTACGGCAACCGCTTCGTCACCGGCAAGCTGGGCGCGGGCCACGTGGTGGTCCCGGTGGGCGACCTCGACGGTGCCTTCCGCTTCTACTCCGAAACGCTCGGCTTCCTGCCGCGTGGCGCGTTCCGGATGCCGACCCCGCCCGAGGCCGCACCGGTCCGACTGCGCTTCCTCGGTGTCAACGCCCGCCACCACAGCCTGGCCCTGCTGCCTTCGCCGGAGCTCAAGTCCCCGGCGCTGGTACACATCATGGTCGAGTACGAGACCCTCGACGAGGTCGGCCAGGCGCTCGACCGGGTCCTCAAGGCCGGTTACCACCTGTCGTCCACACTGGGGCGTCACACCAACGACAAGATGGTCTCCTTCTACGTACGAACGCCCGGCGGCTGGGACCTGGAGATCGGGTGGGAGGGCGCGCTGGTCGAGGAGGACTCCTACACCGCCGAGGAGATCACGGCCGACAGCTATTGGGGGCACAGCTGGGACTTCAGCTGACGCGGGCGGCCACCGCCCGCCGGTCCCCCGGCCCTCGGGCCTGTCGGTCCGCGGGCCGGGGAGCCGGTGCGATGCGGTGCTGGGGCAGCTCGGGATGGGGCTGACGATTCCGCGTGGTCCTGGGTGCCGACCGCCCTGCTGGCGCCGACCGCGTACGAGCACAGCAGCGGGGCCGTCCACCGGACGGCCCCGCTCCCCCTTTTCTCGTCCTCCGCGCGCTCCGGCCGCCGAGTGCCGTCAGTGCGTCACCCCGGCCGCCCGTCCCGCGCCAGCAGCCGTCGCGCGGCCAGCCCGATCTCGTACCGCGCCTCGCTCGGTGTGGTGCGTCCGCTCAGCTCCGAGAAGAGCACGCCCCACCAGCTGTAGACGAGCATCCGCACCGCCGTGACCCGCTCCTGGCACGGGTCGTCCTCGCCAAGCGTGCGCAGCACCGCGTCGTACAGATGCGAGTCGGGCACCGGCGCCTGGGGCTCCGAACGATCGGCGTAGTTGGTCGCGGTTGCCCGTACCATCGATCCGCACAGCACCGGCTGCTCCATGAGACGGCGGTTCAGGGCCACAAGCCGCTCACCCACGACCTCGACGGCGTCCCCGCCCTCCACCGGCCACTCCTCCTCTACGAAGCGAGCAACCCGCGCCGCGAACACCGTGGCGAAGAGTTGCACTTTGGAGGGGAAGTAGCGGTAGAGCGTTCCCAGTGCGACATCGGACGCCCTGGCGATCTCCTGCATCTGCACCTGTTCGTACCCGGTGTCGGCCCCGAGTTCGGCCGCCGCGCCCAGAATGCGGTCCCAGCGCTCGACCTGTCGTTCGGAAGCGGGCTCCGCGGGCTTGCGCGCCTCGGCTAGTCGTGGCACCGGTCCCCCTGTCCATCGGTGTTGCCGGCTTCTGCCGTCCGTCGGACCCAGGGTAGGGGCCGGCCCCGGGCCCGGGGCCCGGGGGGCCTCAGCTACCACCGGGCCGGGTGAGAAAGGCCAGCACCGCGCTCTCCCAGGCTTCCTTCTGCTCGATCATCACCCAGTGGCCGCAGTCGGGCAGGACGTGGAGCTCCGCCTTGGGCATGGTGCGCATCGGCAGCAGCGCCATGTCCAGGGGGCTGACCCGGTCGTCGCGCCCCCAGGTGATGAGCGTGGGCGCGGTGATCTTGTGCAGCATCGACCAGTACGGGGGCCGGTCACTCGCCTCCGCGGCGGCCATGCCGGCGGCCAACGCCTTGCGACCGTACATACGGCGGGCGGCGGCCAGCGTGTCCGGGTCGGTGGCCTGGGTCCAGCGTTCCTCCACCATCTCGTCGGTGACGACCTCCGGGTCGTACACCATCGAGTGCATCCACCGGACCAGGGCTTCCCTGGTCGGGTTCTCGGTGAAGTCCATGAGCAGATTGATGCCTTCGCCGGGCGACGGGCTGAACACGCTGCGCCCGATGCCGCCGACGGTCACGATGCGCCGGAACAGGTCCGGCCGGGCGATCGCCAGGTTCGCCGCGACGATACCGCCCATGGAGTTGCCCACCACGTCGACCCGGCCCAGGCTCAGCCCGTCCAGGAACCGGGTGACGGCCTGCGGTGCGGCGGCCATCGGATGCTCGTCGGTCGGGTCGCTGACCCCGAAGCCCGGAAACTCCAGGACGAAGCAGCGGAAGTGCCGGGCGAACGCGGCCAGGTTGCCCCGGTAGTTGCGCCAGCCGGTCACGCCGGGCCCCGAGCCGTGGAGCAGCAGCAGGGGCGGCCCCTCGCCGGCCTCGTGGTAGCGCAGCACGCCCTGCTCCGTGGGAAGTTCGCGCAGCGTTTCGTCATAGCCGAACGTCCTGGTCGTCGCTTCGGTCATGGCCCCAGCCACCTCTCCTGTCGGCATCGTCGTCGTAACGGACGCTAACCAGACCCCCGTGACCCGGGGCACCGTCGTCCCGGACAGCGGGACCGCCGGGGACAGTCGATGGCACCGCCGCGGGCCCGGCGAACGGCTACCCGACGCCGGCGGCGGATCGCTCTGCGGGGATCAGAGCCGTGTGCCGCGGGAGCGCTCGGCTGGGACGCGCGGGCGCGACGGCAGCGGACGGGACGGCGAGCTCGTCCATGATGCTGCGGGCGGCGCCCAGTGCGAGCGGCGCGAACCTCTCCAGCGGCGTGCCGACCTCCCCGACGAGGGAGAGGGCCCCGAGGGGGCCGGTGGGGCCGCGCAGAGCGACGCCCACACAGCCGACGTCCCCGAAACACTCTCCCCGTTCGTAGGCCAGGCCGTGGCGCTCCCGGACCCGGCTGAGCTCCTGGTGCAACCTGTCCCGGCTGGCGATGCTCCGGACCGTGCGGGCGGTGACGCCGTGCGCGTAGTCGTCGTCGACGCGGTCCGGCGTGAGCCAGGCGAGCATGGCCTTTCCGAGCGCCGTGCAGTGCGCCGGCGCCCGCCCGCCGACCCGGGACGGCACGTCGATGGCGGACCTACCGCCGATCTTGTCCAGGTAGTACACCTCGGAGTCCTCGAGGACCGCGAAGTGGACGACCAGCCCCGTACGGAGGGCGAGCTGGTGGAGCACGGGAGCGGCGGCGGCGCGCAGCGCGCCGTGGCCGGCTTCCCGGCCGCCGAGGCCGAGGGCGCGCGGCCCGAGTCGGTAGCCCGTTGTCATGTGTTCCAGCCAGCCCATGCCTACGAGCTGGTCGAGGATCCGGTGGGTCGTTGAGCGGGGAAGGCCGGTTCGGCCCGTGACTTCCTCCAGGCTCAGCTGCGCATACGGGCGTTCGAAAAGATCCATGATCAAGGTGATCCGTTCGACCATCGACGGGGGCAGCTCCTCCCGCTGACGGGAGAACCCGACCATCCTGCTCGACGCTGAGCTCATGCCAGCACCTCTCGGCGAAACTAGAATGAAATCTAGTTTTGACGCTAGCAGGGGTCAGGACACCTGGGAAGATGTCGGTAAGAGGACGGTTCGGGGAAATTCGCGGGACGCGAACGGCGCGGGGCGGGAGAGGCTTCCGAGCCTCTCC
>NZ_JBHXJG010000291.1:0-8567 GCF_042723425.1 Streptomyces sp. NPDC058375
CGCCCGCCCCGGACGATCCCGGGACGGGCGCACGCGTATGTGTACGGGCTCGGCTACAGCAACAGCGACAGCAGCAGGATGAAGGCCATGGCGACCACGGAGATGATCGTCTCCATCACCGACCAGGTCTTGATCGTCTGGCCGACGTTCATGCCGAAGTACTCCTTCACCAGCCAGAATCCGGCGTCGTTCACATGGCTGAAGAAGAGCGAACCGGCGCCGACGGCCAGCACCAGCAGGGCCGCGTGAGAGGTCGACATGTCGGCGGCCAGCGGGGCGACCAGACCGGCGGCCGAGATCGTGGCGACCGTGGCCGAGCCGGTGGCGAGGCGGATCGCGACGGCGATCAGCCAGCCGAGCAGCAGGGCGGGGATCGACCAGTTCTCGGAGAATTCCAGGATCATCTGGCCCACCCCGGCATCGATCAGCGTCTGCTTGAAGCCGCCGCCCGCGCCGACGATCAGCAGGATCCCGGCGATCGGGGCGAGGGATTTCTCCACGGTGCCGGCCAGCCGGTCCTTGGTGAACCCGGCGGCCCGGCCGAGCGTGAACATCCCGACCAGCACGGCCGCGAGCAGGGCGATCAGCGGCGAACCGATGACCATGGTGACCTTCTGGAGGCCGTTCTCCGGGTTGTCGACCACGATCTCGACGAGCGCGTTCAGCAGCATCAGGACGACCGGCAGCAGGATGGTCGCCAGGGTGGCGCCGAAGCTCGGACGGCGGTCCAGCTCCTCGGAGGGCCGCTGCGGGATCATGTTCTCCGGCGGCTTGATGTCCACCCAGCGTGCGGCGTAACGGGAGAAGACCGGACCGGCGATGATCACCGTCGGGATGGCGACCAGCACACCGAGCGCCAGCGTCACACCGAGGTTGGCGTCCAGGGCGTCGATCGCGACCAGCGGGCCGGGGTGCGGCGGGATCAGCCCGTGCATCACCGAGAGCCCGGCGAGCGCGGGGATGCCGATCCGCATCAGGGAGTAGTTGCCGCGCTTGGCGACGAGCAGCACGACCGGGATCATCAGCACGATCCCGACCTCGAAGAACAGCGGCAGCCCGATGATCGAGGCGATGAGGACCATCGCCCAGGGCATGGCCCGGCCGCTAGCCTTCGCCAGGATGGTGTCGACGACCTGGTCGGCCCCACCCGAGTCGGCAAGCAGCTTGCCCAGGATCGCGCCGAGCGCGATCAGGACGCCCACGCCCGAGACGGTGGAGCCGAGGCCCGCGGTGAAGCTGAGGATCGTGTCGCCCGGGGCGGCTCCGGCGAAGGAGCCGAGCGCCAGCGAACCGATGGTCAGCGCCAGGAACGCGTGCATCTTGAGCTTGGTGATGAGGAGAACGATGACGGCGATACCCGCCAGGACGGCGATGCCCAACTGAGCGTTGCCTGCCGAGGTGATCGGTTCGGCGGCGTCCGCTGCCAGCATCTCGACGCTGAGACTGGTCACGGTGAAGGTCCTTAACTGTCGAGCCGGCGCAGCGCGGCGACGGCTCGCTGGGTGATTTCCTCTGGGGTGCCGGACACGTCGACACTCACCCCGGCCTCGTCGGCCTGGAGCGGCTGCAGCGTCGCGAACTGCGAGTCGAGCAGCGCGGTGGGCATGAAGTGGCCCTTGCGGTCCGCCATCCGCTCCTCGATCAGCGCCCGGTCACCGGTCAGATGCAGGAAGAGGACGTTCGGCGCCCCGTCCCGCAGCCGGTCCCGGTAGACCCGCTTGAGCGCGGAGCTGGAGACGACCCCGCCGAGCCCCGCCCGCCCGTGCGCCCACTCGCCGATGGCGTCCAGCCAGGGCCGGCGGTCGTCGTCGTCCAGGGGGGTGCCGGCCGACATCTTGGCGATGTTCGCCGGGGGATGGAAATCGTCGCCCTCGGCGTACGGAACGCCGAGTTCGGCGGCGAGCAGGGGACCGATCGTGGTCTTGCCGGTTCCTGCTACGCCCATCACCACGACGACGTGGGGGGTGCTCATGGGTGCCTCGCTGTCTCGCTGTCGTCTTCGACATCGGTCCGTCGCGCTACTGAAACCTATTAGGTACGACTTATTCAAGAGCCTGTGACGTAAACGTCGTACTTATTGTTCCCGAGGGTCGCCCCGTAGGCTTGCCTCATGACCACACAGAGCCAGGGGCTGCATACACATGTGCTGGACACCCTGGGTCTGGAGATCTCCTCCGGCCAGTGCCCGCCCGGCAGCGTGCTACGCACCGACGAGCTCGCCCAGCGCTTCGACGTCTCCCGTACGGTGATCCGCGAAGTCATCCGGGTCCTGGAATCGATGCACCTGGTCGAATCCCGCCGCCGCGTCGGCGTGACCGTCCGCCCCACCGAGACCTGGAACGTCTACGACCCCCAGGTCATCCGCTGGCGCCTGGCCGGCGCCGACCGCCCCCGCCAGCTGCGCTCCCTCACCGTGCTGCGCTCCGCGATCGAACCGGTCGCCGCCGGACTCGCCGCCCGCCACGCCACCGCCGAACAGTGCGCCGAGCTCACCGAACGCGCCCTCGGCATGGTCGCCACCTCGCGCGGCCAGCAGCTGGAGGGCTACCTCGAACACGACATCGCCTTCCACCGCATCGTCCTCAACGCCTCCGGCAACGAGATGTTCGCCCGCCTCGGGGACGTCGTCGCCGAGGTGCTGGCGGGCCGCACCCACCACCAGGTGATGTTCGAGGACCCCGACCCGGCCGCCGTCACCCTGCACGTCCGGCTCGCCGAAGCGGTCCGCGAGGGCGACCCGGAGGCCGCCGAACGGATCACCAAGGAGATCGCGGTCGGTGCCCTGCACGAACTGGACGTCCTCGCCCCGTAGAGGGGGCCCCGAGGCGTACGGTGGTCCGCGTTCGATCTTCGCGAAGCGCGGGAGCAGGGAGAGCACGGTTATGGCACAGCAGGTGCAAGCGGTCATCGCACCGGGCAAGAACGAGCCGGTCAGGGTCGAGACGATCGTGATCCCGGACCCCGGTCCCGGCGAGGCCGTCGTGAAGATCCAGGCATGCGGCGTCTGCCACACCGACCTGCACTACAAGCAGGGCGGCATCAACGACGAGTTCCCCTTCCTCCTCGGCCACGAGGCGGCGGGCGTCGTGGAGTCGGTCGGCGAGGGTGTCACCGACGTCGCCCCCGGTGACTTCGTCATCCTCAACTGGCGTGCCGTGTGCGGTCAGTGCCGCGCCTGTCTGCGCGGCCGCCCCTGGTACTGCTTCGACACCCACAACGCGAAGCAGAAGATGACGCTGCTCGACGGCACGGAGCTGTCGCCCGCCCTCGGCATCGGCGCGTTCGCCGAGAAGACCCTCGTCGCCTCCGGGCAGTGCACCAAGGTCGACCCGGAGGTCGCCCCCGAGGTCGCCGGACTCCTCGGCTGCGGCGTGATGGCGGGCATCGGCGCGGCCATCAACACCGGCCAGGTCGGCCGCGGCGACTCGGTCGCCGTCATCGGCTGCGGCGGCGTCGGCGACGCGGCGATCGCCGGCTCCCGGCTGGCCGGCGCGGCGAAGATCATCGCGGTCGACATCGACGACCGCAAGCTGGAGACGGCGAAGAAGATGGGCGCCACCCACACCGTCAACTCCCGCTCCACCGACCCCGTCGAGGCCATCCGCGTCCTCACCGACGGCAACGGCGCCGATGTCGTCATCGAGGCCGTCGGCCGCCCGGAGACGTACGAACAGGCCTTCTACGCCCGCGACCTCGCCGGAACGGTCGTCCTCGTCGGCGTCCCCACCCCCGACATGAAGCTCGAACTGCCGCTCCTGGACGTCTTCGGCCGCGGCGGCTCCCTCAAGTCCTCCTGGTACGGCGACTGCCTGCCCTCCCGCGACTTCCCGATGCTCGTCGACCTCCACCAGCAGGGCCGCCTCGACCTCGCCGCCTTCGTCACCGAGACCATCGGACTCGGCGACATCGAGCAGGCCTTCGCCCGCATGCACGACGGCGACGTCCTCCGCTCGGTGGTGGTCTTCTGATGAGCGCCCGCATCGACCACCTGGTCACCTCCGGCACCTTCGCCCTCGACGGCGGCGAGTGGGACGTCGACAACAACGTCTGGATCGTCGGCGACGACACCGAGGCGATCGTCATCGACGCCGCCCACGACGCCGCCGCCATCGAGGCCGCACTCGGCGGCCGTACGCTGCGCGCCATCGTCTGCACCCACGCGCACAACGACCACATCGACGCAGCCCCCGCCCTCGCGGCGGCCACCGGCGCCCCGATCCTGCTCCACCCGGACGACCTGCCGCTCTGGCTCCGGACCCACCCGGAGCACACCCCCGACGGCGCCCTCACCGACGGCCAGGAACTCACCGTGGCGGGCACCACGCTCACGGTCCTGCACACCCCGGGGCACGCCCCCGGCGCGGTCTGCCTCTACGCCCCCGAGCTGGGAGTCGTCTTCACCGGCGACACCCTCTTCCAGGGCGGCCCCGGCGCCACCGGCCGGTCCTTCTCGTCGTTCCCCACGATCATCGACTCGATCCGGGACCGGCTGCTCACGCTCCCGGGCGACACCAAGGTCCGCACCGGCCACGGCGACCCCACCACCATCGGCGCGGAGGCCCCGCAGCTCGACGAGTGGATCAAGCGCGGCCACTGAGCGCTACGTACATCACTGATCCGGCCAGGCGGAGAGCCGCAGCCCGCTCTCGAAGCGACGCGGCTCCCCGCCCACCGGATCGGTGAACTCCAGCACCCGCGCCAGCAGTTGCAACGGCCGCGAGAAGTCGTCCGGAGCCCCCTCCGCCTCCACCACCGGATACAGCGGATCGTGGACGATCGGCACCCTCAGGGCGTTCATATGGACCCGCAGCTGATGCGTCCGCCCGGTCGCGGGCAGCAGCCGGTACCGCCCGACCCCGCCCCGGTGCTCCACCAGCTCCACCCGGCTCTCGCTGTTCGCCTCACCCGGCTCCTCCCGGGCGGCGAGCACCCCGCGCTCCTTCACGATCCGGCTGCGCACGGTCCGGGGGAGCGCCACCGAGGGGTCGTACGGGGCCACCGCCTCGTACTCCTTGCTCACCAGCCGGTCCCGGAACAGCGTCTGATACGCGCCCCGGTCCTCCGGCCGCACCACGAACAGCACCAGCCCCGCCGTCAGCCGGTCCAGCCGGTGCGCGGGCTGGAGGGCGGGCAGCTCCAGCTCCCGCCGCAGCCGGGCCACCGCGGTCTCGGTGATGTGCCGCCCCCGGGGCATCGTCGCCAGGAAGTGCGGCTTGTCCGCGACCACGATCCGCTCGTCCCGGTACACCACCCCGACCGGGAACGGCACCGGCTCCTCGGCCGCGAAGTCCCGGTGGAACCAGAGATACCGCCCGGCGGCGTACGGCTCCGAGCCCCGCACGGCGACCCCGTCGGCCCCCACGAACCGGTCGGCATCCACCATCTCGCCGACCCGGTCCGCCCCGATCGCCCCACCGAACCGGTCGACCAGATGCTCCCCGACGGTGGTCCAGGTCCGCCCCGGATCCTCCGGAAGTCGCACCCGTACGGCATCGATCCCGCCCCGCTGGGGAAGAGGGGCGGCGGGCGGCTTCCTGCGACCTCGCATCCTCGCCCCTCTCCGTAACCGTCCGACGACGCAAAAGAGCCCCACCGAAGTGGGGCTCCTGCTGGTGTCCGAGGGGGGACTTGAACCCCCACGCCCGATAAAGGGCACTAGCACCTCAAGCTAGCGCGTCTGCCATTCCGCCACCCGGACAAGGTGTCTGTCTCGCGGGCCCGTGCCCGTTCCGACGTGGAAAACCATAGCAAACATTCGAGGGTGCTCGATCACGCCCCGATGGCTGTGAACGGTGCGTGACGGGGGGTGTGCGCCCTTGGGCGTACGCCGTGGGCGCGGGAGGATGAGGAGGAGCACCACAGCGACAGTGGAAGGAACCAGCGTGAGCGAGAGCAGCACGGGCCGGACCGTCACCGGTGGCAACGCCGAGCAGGAGGTCGTCGACCTCTGTCGTGACCTGATCCGGATCGACACCAGCAACTACGGCGACCACTCGGGCCCCGGTGAGCGGCTCGCGGCCGAGTACGTCGCGGAGAAGCTCGCGGAGGTCGGCCTGGAGCCGCAGATCTTCGAGTCGCACAAGGGGCGGGCCTCCACCGTCGCCCGGATCGAGGGCGAGGACCCCTCCCGCCCGGCACTCCTCATCCACGGCCACACGGACGTCGTCCCGGCCAACGCGGCGGACTGGACGCACGACCCGTTCTCCGGGGAGATCGCGGACGGCTGCGTCTGGGGCCGGGGCGCGGTCGACATGAAGGACATGGACGCGATGACCCTCGCGGTCGTACGGGAGCGGATGCGCAGCGGCCGCAAGCCCCCGCGCGACATCGTGCTCGCCTTCCTCGCCGACGAGGAGGCCGGCGGTACGTACGGGGCGCGCTACCTCGTCGACAACCACCCCGGGCTCTTCGAGGGCGTCACCGAGGCGATCAGCGAGGTCGGCGGCTTCTCCTTCACCGTCAACGAGAACCTGCGGCTGTATCTGGTGGAGACGGCCCAGAAGGGCATGCACTGGATGAAGCTGACCGTGGACGGCACCGCCGGACACGGCTCGATGATCCACCGGGACAACGCCATCACCGAGCTGTCCGAGGCGGTGGGGCGGCTGGGCCGGCACAAGTTCCCGGTGCGGGTCACCAAGACGCTGCGGCACTTCCTGGACGAGCTCTCGGACGCGCTCGGCACCGAGCTGGATCCGGAGGACATGGACGAGACGCTCGCCAAGCTCGGCGGCATCGCCAAGCTCATCGGCGCCTCCCTCCAGAACACCGCCAACCCCACCCAGCTCGGCGCGGGCTACAAGGTCAACGTCATCCCGGGCCAGGCGACCGCCCACGTCGACGGCCGCTACCTGCCCGGGTACGAGGAGGAGTTCCTCGCCGACCTGGACCGGATCCTCGGCCCCAACGTCCGGCGCGAGGACGTGCACGCGGACAAGGCCCTGGAGACCACCTTCGACGGGGCTCTGGTGGACGCCATGCAGACCGCGCTGGTCGCCGAGGACCCGATCGCCCGGGCCGTGCCGTACATGCTCTCGGCCGGCACCGACGCCAAGTCCTTCGACGACCTGGGCATCCGGGGCTTCGGCTTCGCCCCGCTGAAGCTGCCGCCGGAGCTGGACTTCGCCGGGATGTTCCACGGTGTCGACGAGCGGGTGCCGGTCGACGGTCTGCAGTTCGGCGTGCGGGTGCTCGACCGGTTCATCGACCACTCCTGACTGCCCTATGAGCGATTCGCCGTCGATTCGGCCACCTGTGCGGACATGTCCGAACGAGTGAAACGAGCCGTTCACACGTAGCCCCGTCAGTTCCTCCTCGTTACAAGGTTTGCGGTCCGCGGCTGGGACCGCATTTTCCAACTAGGAGGAATCATGATCAAGAAGGTCGTCGCAGTTGCGGCTGCCACCGGTGGCCTCGTTCTCGCGGGTGCGGGCATGGCTTCCGCCGACGCGGGCGCCCAGGGTGCTGCCATCGGCAGCCCCGGCGTGCTCTCCGGCAACGTCGTCCAGGTTCCGGTCCACGTGCCGGTCAACGTGTGCGGCAACACGGTCTCCGTGATCGGTCTGCTGAACCCCGCCTTCGGCAACACCTGCGTCAACGCCTGACGTTGAACGTCAACCCGTAAGGGTTTGAGCTCGACCGGTCCCGGAGTGCACTCCATGCACTCCGGGACCGTTCGGCATTCGGCTCCCGCACGGTCAAGTCCGGGGGTTTTTCGGAAGCCAGAAGGCAGGAAACGAACCTATGCGACAGGTCACTCGTAAAGGCCTGATCACCATGGCGGCGGCGGGCGGAGTGCTCGCGCTGAGCGGCGGATACGCCCACGCCGACTCGGGGGCGGCGAGCACCGCCTCCGGCTCGCCGGGCGTGCTGTCCGGCAACTCGGTCCAGGTCCCGATCGACATCCCGGTCAACGTCTGCGGAAACTCCGTCAGCGTCGGCGGACTGCTCAACCCCACCAGCGGAAACGACTGCGGAAACGGATCAGCAGGATCCGACCGGTCCGCGCAGTCCGACCGGTCCTCCGGCCCCCAGGACAGCTCGGGGAACGGCGCCCGGGCGGGCGAGACCACCGCCTCGGACCGCACCTCCGAGCCCGGCACGGGCCGTCACCGGGCCCCGGACGGCGGCGGCGCCACGGCGGAGGGGATCGCCCAGGGGTCGCCCGGCATCCTCTCCGGCAACTCGATCCAGGCGCCGATCGACATCCCGGTCAACGTCTGTGGCAACAGCCTCACCATCGGCGGACTGCTGAACCCCGCCTTCGGCAACAGCTGCTCCAACGACGCCGAGGTTCCGCCCCCGCCGCCCGAGGAGCCGGAGAAGCCCCCGGTCACGCCGGAGAAGCCGGTCGACCCGCCGGCCAACCAGCCGCCCGAGCCGAATGCTCCCGAGACCCGGAACATTCCGCAGGAGCAGCTCGCGCAGACCGGTGGGGGCGGGCTCGAACTGCTCATCCCGGCCAGCGCAGGACTGCTGCTCGCCGGTGCGGGATCGGTTCTCTACCGCCGCTCGCGCAGCGCCGCCTGATCCGGGCGCGCACAACACGGCACAGCACAGAAGAGAGA
>NZ_JBHXJG010000292.1:0-8519 GCF_042723425.1 Streptomyces sp. NPDC058375
CGTCCGGGCGGCGCGGCGCCGCCCGGCGTCCCGGTCTCAGCCGCCGAGGGCGGCCCCCACGGCGACGACGACGAATATCAGCACGAGCACGGCCGCCATGATGCGGTTTCTGGTCTTCGGGTCCACCCTTCGAGCGTAACGGCACCGCTCACCGGTCCGACCGCCAGGCCGCCCGGCCCGTCGCCCGGACCGCGCGGGCCGCCGTAACGGCCCCGCTCACCCGCCCAGCGGCCAGGCCCGGACCGTCTCGTAGCGCGGCCGCTCCCCCGGCACCCCGGACACCGGCAGGTCGCTCCGTACGAGAGTCAGCTCCCCGGCCTCCCAGCGCTCCCCCTCGAACCCCGCCAGCGCCGCCGCGAAGGGCCGCAGGTCCGCCCCGCCCCGGCTCCGGGCCAGTGTGAGGTGCGGGGTGTAGCGGCGGTGCTCCTCCATCGGCAGCCCGGCCCTGCGCGCGGCGGCGTCCGCGCGCTCGGCGAGCAGCCGCATCGTGTCGAGCCCGCCCGCTGCCCCGGCCCACAGGGCTCGCCCGCCGAAGTGCCCGGCCCCGTGCACGCGGAGCGAGAAGGGCACGGTACGGCGCGCCGCCCGCTCCAGACGCGCCTCCAGCTCCGGCGTGGCGTCCTCGGGCACCTCCCCGTAGAACGCCAGCGTGAAGTGCCAGCCCTCGGGGCCCGTCCAGCGCAGATCCGACGCCCCGGGGCAGCGTGTGGAGCGGCGCGAGTGCCGTACGGAGTTCGGCGACGGCTCCGGCGGGCGGCAGGACGGCGGCGAAGAGGCGCTGGGTGGGCGGACGGCCGGAGCTGTGGCTGCTCATGCGCGCGAGTCTCGCAGGTACGGGCGTGTCCGGGGCGCCGGGCCTATCGTTGTACTACGCGGCTCCCGCACGCCCGTGCGGCAGCGCGGAGGAGCGGCACGATGACCGTCGTAGACACCGACAGGATCGACATGGCCGACATCAGCGACGAGCGCACCCTGGACATGATGTTCGAGTGGCTTGAGCCCGTCCCCGAGGGATTCAAGGTCGAGATCGTCGAGGGGACCGTACACATGTCGCCGCAGCGGGACACGCACTGGGAAATCACCTTCGACATCCTGGAGCAGTTGCGCACCACCTACGGACGCCGACAGCTGAAGACCGACGTACGCGTCGACTTCCCCGGCCTCCTCAACGGCTTCGCCCCCGATGTCGCGGCTGTCACGCAGGACGCGTCCAAGACCGCCGACGGCCGCTGGCGCTACCAGGACATCGAGTTCGTCGCCGAGGTGATCTCCAGGAGCACCGCCGCCAACGACTACGGCTCGAAGAAGGCCACCTATGCCCTCGCCGGTGTCCCCGTCTATCTCATCGTCGATCCGTACACCGGCACCTGGCACCTGCACACGCTCCCGAAGGAAGACGAGTACCGCAGCGTGCTGAGCCTCGACTTCGGCACCCCGGTCGACCTGACCTCGACCGTCGTCGGCCTCAACCTCGCGACCGACGCCTTCCCCCGCGACTGACCCCGCGCCCCGGCACACGAAAGGCGCCTCCCCCGCTCCCGGGGAGGGCGCCTTTCGCGTGGCTCACGCCGCCGTCGCCAGCTGCTCGCGCGGGACGAAGCGGACGTGCGGGCGGCCCGGGCGGAGGTCGACCTTCAGGCGGAGGCCTCCGACGCGGGCGAGGGCGAAGCCGACGGCCAGGGCGGCGATCACCGAGATCGCGCCACCGGCCGCGAAGCCGACGCGGGCGCCGTACGTGTCGCTGATCCAGCCGACGATCGGGGCACCCACCGGCGTACCCCCGGCGAAGACCATCATGTACAGGCTCATCACCCGGCCTCGCATCTCCGGATCGGCGGCCATCTGGACGCTCGTGTTCGCGGTGATGTTCGTCGTCAGGCCGAGCATGCCGATCGGGACCAGCAGGATCGAGAAGAGCCAGACGGACGGCGACAGCGAGGCGGCGATCTCCAGCAGTCCGAACGCCGTGCCCGCCGCGACCAGCATCCGCAGCCGGGTGGAGCGGCGGCGGGCCGAGAGCAGCGCCCCGACCAGCGAACCGGCTGCCATCAGGATGTTGAAGAACGAGTACATGCCCGCGCCGCCGTCGAAGATCTCGTCGGCGTAGGCGGTCAGCCAGATCGGGAAGTTGAAGCCGAACGTGCCGACGAAGCCGACCAGGACGATCGGCCAGATCAGCTCCGGGCGGCCCCGGACGTACGTCAGGCCTTCCCGCAGCTGCCCCTTGGCGCGGGGCACCCGTACCGAGGCGTGCAGCTCGTTGGTCCGCATCATCAGCAGACCGACGAGCGGGGCCAGGAAGGAGAGCCCGTTGAGCAGGAACGCCCAGCCGCTGCCGACCGTGGTGATCAGGACACCGGCGACGGCGGGGCCGATGAGCCGGGCGGACTGGAAGTTCGCCGAGTTCAGGCTGACCGCGTTGCGCAGCTGCGCCGGGCCGACCATCTCGGAGACGAACGACTGGCGGGCCGGGTTGTCGACGACGGTCACCATGCCGAGGAGGAAGGCGACCAGGTACACGTGCCAGACCTCGACGACCCCGGAGAGGGTCAGGACGGCCAGCGCGATGCCGCACAGGCCGAGCATGGCCTGGCTGACGAGCAGGATCTGCCGCTTCGGGAGACGGTCGGCGATGACGCCGCCGTACAGGCCGAAGAGCAGCATCGGGAGGAACTGGAGGGCCGTGGTGATGCCTACGGCCGTCGCGGAGCCCGTCAGGCTCAGGACGAGCCAGTCCTGGGTGATGCGGGACATCCAGGTACCGGTGTTGGAGATCACGGCGCCCGTGGCGAACAGGCGGTAGTTACGGATCTTCAGCGACGAGAAGGTCCCGCCGGTCGTGCTCTCGTGGGTGGAAGTCGGTGCGGGGGCGGAGTCTGCTCCGGATCCCGTACTCAAAAGGGTTCGCCTCCTCGGGCGTCTGCGGCGTTCGGTCCGACGGGGACGTGACGACGGGCGCTCCGGCGGCGATCCGAGGCCGGGCCGGATGTCGTCCATCCGGTCCGTCGGCGGATCACCACCGGCGCGCCCGCGGGGTCACAGGTGGGCGAGCTTCTCCAACACGGGCGCGGCGGCCCGAAGCGTCTCCCACTCGTCCTCGTCCAGGCCCTCGGCGAGGTGGGCCAGCCAGGCGTTCCGCTTGGTGCGGCTCTCCGCGAGCATGGCCTCGGCCTGCTCGGTCTGGCTGACCCTCTTCTGCCGACGGTCATCGGGGTGCGGTTCCAGCCTGACCAGTCCCTTCGCCTCCAGCAGCGCGACGATGCGGGTCATCGACGGCGGCTGTACGTGCTCCTTGCGGGCCAGCTCACCGGGGGTGGCCGAGCCGCAGCGGGCGAGGGTGCCGAGCACCGACATCTCGGTGGGGCTCAGCGACTCGTCGACCCGCTGGTGCTTCAGTCGACGGCCCAGCAGCATCACGGCGGAGCGGAGGGAGCTCACGGCGGCGGCACTGTCGCCGTCGTGGATCAGGTCAGGCATGTTTGTTAGCGTAACTCATTACCCAACCTAAATACCACCCGGTTGCACCTCCCGTAAATTCCGATCACCCGAACGAGTGAGTTGGAAGCGGAAAGTGACGCAGAGAGCGCTCCGGGGCGTGGACCCTGCTGGACATGGGATCGACAGTGCTCAGCCTGCGGATAGACGGTGAGCTGCTCGACCGGCTCCGGCAGCACGCGGCCAAACGCGGAATGAGCGTCCAGGACTACGTGGTCCGGACGCTCATTCGCGACGACTTCGACGAACGCTTCAAGGTGGCCGTCGAGGAGACGGAGAAGTTCTACGGAGAGACGGAGAAGCTCTGCGGGCCGGCGGGCCCCGCGGTGACCAGAGACGCGATCACGTGAGGCCGAGCGCCGGCATCGCGTAGTAGAAGACGAACACCGCCGACACCACGTACATGGCCACCGGCACCTCACGGCCCCGGCCCGCCGCCAGACGCAGCACGGAGAAGGCGACGAAGCCGATGCCGATGCCGTTGGTGATCGAGTACGTGAACGGCATCATCACCATCGCGAGGAACGCCGGGACCGCGAGCGTGTAGTCGCTCCAGTCGATGTCCCGTACCGAGCCCGCGATGATCAGGAAGCCGACCGCCAGCAGGGCGGGAGTGGCCGCCTGCGACGGGACCATGGTCGCCAGCGGTGTGAGGAACAGCGCCACCGAGAAGAGCAGACCGGTCACCACGCTCGCCAGTCCGGTGCGGGCGCCCTCGCCGACGCCCGCGGTGGACTCCACGAAGCACGTGGTGGCGGAGGCGGATGTCGCCCCGCCCGAGGCGACCGCGATGCCGTCCACCAGCAGCACCTTGTTGATGCCGGGGAAGTGACCGTCCTGGTCCATCAGCTTCGCCTCGTCGCCGACGCCCAGAATGGTGCCCATCGCGTCGAAGAAGCAGGAAAGCAGCACGGTGAAGACGAACAGGACGCCGGTCAGATAGCCGACCTTCTCGAAGCCGCCGAACAGGCTGACCTCGCCGAGCAGCCCGAAGTCCGGCGCGGAGACCGGATTGCCCGGCCACGAGGGCGTCGTCAGACCCCACGCCCCCTCGGGCAGACCCGCCACCGCGTCGATGACCAGGGCGACGCCCGTCATGGCGACGATCGAGATCAGGATCGCGCCGGGCACCTTGCGCACGATCAGCGCGAGGGTGAGCAGCGCGCCGAGGACGAAGACGAGAATCGGCCAGCCGTTGAGGTGGCCGTCGCCGCCGAGCTGGAGCGGCACAGTGGTGTGCGCGGCGTCCGGCATACGCGAGACGAAGCCCGAGTCGACGAGGCCGATCATCAGGATGAAGAGGCCGATGCCGATCGCGATGCCCTTGCGGAGCGACCTCGGCACGGCGTTCATCACGCGTTCCCGCAGCCCGGTGGCGACCAGCAGCATCACGACGACGCCCGCGAGGACGACCATGCCCATCGCGTCCGGCCAGCTCATCCGGGGGGCGAGCTGGAGCGCGACGACGGTGTTGACGCCGAGGCCGGCGGCGAGCGCGATCGGCACGTTGCCGATGACGCCCATCAGCAGCGTGGAGAAGGCGGCGGAGAGCACGGTGGCGGTGACCAGCTGGCCGTTGTCGAGCTGGTGGCCGTACATGTCCTTCGCGCTGCCCAGGATGATCGGGTTGAGCACGATGATGTACGCCATCGCGAAGAACGTGGCAAACCCGCCGCGGAACTCGCGGGCGACGGTCGACCCCCGCTCGGAGATCTTGAAGAACCGGTCCAGGCCGCCGTGGGGCTGTGGAGCCGAAGGCTGCGGGGAGTCGACCGGAGCGGTGGCCGAGGGGGGCATGGGTGACCTCAGTCGTACGTAGGGGAGGCGGAGCAGAGGGACGAGAGGTGATCGAATTTGGATGTTCAGACGAAGAATTCGAGCCAGCCCAAAGCAGATTCAGTATGAATACATCAAGCGAAGATCGCTATCTCCGCGCGTAGACCCTTGGGCCGACCGGCCCGCAACCCGCCGATCAGGTGGCCCCCACGTGGCCCCATACACTGAACGCATGGAGAAGTGGACACCGAAGCACGAGGCGCCCGAGCCCTTGGAGGGCCCCGTCGTCGCCACCGTCGTGGGCGGCACGATCCTCTGGTTCGTCCTCTTCCTCGCCCAGCTCCCCTTCTACGGCTGGTTCGCCGACCGCGGCCACACCTGGTGGGTGTGGACCCCGCTGGCCGGCGCCGGACTCGGCCTGATCGGCATCTGGTACGTCCGCGGGCGTGACGCCGCCCTCAAGCGCCACGCGGCCCGGGCCGAGCTCAAGGACGCCGCCGGGGCCGAGGCCGCGGACAGGGCGCTGGGCGGCGACCCGGCGAACCGCGCGGACCGGACTGCCTGACACTTCCGTAGCCGACCGGGCCCGCCTGACACTCCGGTAGGCGGCGCGAGGCGACCCTGTACGACCACGGGACCGACTTCGTCCTCCCCTGGTCGGATCTTCGGCCCCCCGGCGGGTGACGGGCCGCGCACGCCCGTAACGTCGGACCCATGACGCAGCGGGCACTCGATTCCTCGGGGGAGCAGAACCCCGGACCCGGGGAGCACAACCCCCAGACCTCCCGGCCGGCCATGATCGACGCGGGGGCGGAACTCGATCCCGTGCACCCCGTGGAGCCACCGCCGCCGCCCCACCGGCCGGGCGGACTGACCACGGCCGAGGTCGCCGAACGGGTCGCGCGCGGCGAGGTCAACGACGTACCCGTACGCTCCTCGCGCTCGGTCACCGAGATCGTCCGGGCCAACGTCCTGACCCGGTTCAACCTGATCATCGGCGTGCTCTGGGTGATCATGCTGTTCGTCGCGCCGATCCAGGACAGCCTCTTCGGCTTCGTGATCGTCGCCAACACGGGCATCGGCATCATCCAGGAGTGGCGGGCCAAGAAGACCCTGGACAGCCTCGCGGTGATCGGCGAGGCGAAACCGACCGTGCGGCGCGACGGGGTCGCCGCCGAGGTCTCCACCCACGAGATCGTCCTCGGGGACGTGATCGAGCTGGGGCCGGGCGACAAGGTGGTCGTGGACGGCGCGGTCGCGGAGGCCGACAGCCTGGAGGTCGACGAGTCGCTGCTGACCGGTGAGGCCGACCCGGTGCTCAAGCGGCCCGGCGACCCGGTGATGTCGGGCAGCTTCGTCGTCGCGGGCGGCGGCGCGTTCACCGCGACCAAGGTGGGGCGTGAGGCGTACGCCGCGCAGCTCGCCGAGGAGGCGTCGCGCTTCACGCTCGTCCACTCGGAGCTGCGCAGCGGCATCAGCACGATCCTGAAGTACGTCACGTGGATGATGGTGCCGACGGCGATCGGGCTGATCATCAGCCAGCTCGTCGTGAAGGACAACAACTTCAAGGACTCCGTCGCCCGGACCGTCGGCGGCATCGTCCCGATGATCCCCGAGGGCCTGGTCCTTCTCACCTCCGTCGCCTTCGCCATCGGGGTCGTACGCCTGGGCCGCAAGCAGTGCCTGGTGCAGGAGCTGCCCGCGATCGAGGGCCTGGCCCGGGTCGACGTGGTCTGCCTGGACAAGACGGGCACGCTGACCGAGGGCGGCATGGACGTCACGGAGGTCCGGCCGCTGAACGGGAACGACGAGGAGTACGTACGCCAGGTGCTGCGGACGCTCGGCTCCTCCGACCCCCGGCCCAACGCCAGCCTCCAGGCCATCATCGACGCGTACCCGGCGGACGGGGACGGCAAGGCCGCCTGGACGGTCACCGACGCGATGCCGTTCTCCTCCGCCCGCAAGTACAGCGGCGCGGCGTTCGAGGAGGCCGACGGGACCGCCTCCGCCTGGCTGCTCGGCGCGCCCGACGTCCTGCTGCCCGAGGGCGACGCGACCCTCGCGGAGATCGAGCAGCTCAACGAGCAGGGCCTGCGGGTGCTGCTGCTGGCCCGCGTGCAGGGCGGCGACCTGGACGCGCCCGGCGCGGCCGCCGGAGCCGCCCCCACCGCCCTGGTCGTCCTGGAGCAGCGGCTGCGGCCGGACGCGGGCGACACGCTCGCGTACTTCGCCGACCAGAACGTGGCCACCAAGGTCATCTCCGGCGACAACGCGGTCTCGGTCGGCGCGGTCGCCGGGAAGCTGGGCCTCGCGGGCGCGGAGAACACGCTCGACGCCCGCCGGCTGCCCGCCGACCCGGACGAGATGGCCACGGCCATGGAGCAGAACGCGGTGTTCGGCCGGGTCACCCCGCAGCAGAAGCGGGACATGGTGGCCGCCCTCCAGTCGCGCGGCCACACGGTCGCGATGACCGGCGACGGCGTGAACGACGTGCTGGCCCTCAAGGACGCGGACATCGGCGTCTCGATGGGCTCGGGCTCGGAGGCGACGCGGGCCGTGGCGCAGATCGTGCTGCTGAACAACAGTTTCGCGACGCTGCCGTCGGTCGTGGCCGAGGGCCGCCGGGTGATCGGCAACATCACCCGCGTCGCGACGCTCTTCCTGACCAAGACGGTCTACTCGGTGCTGCTGGCGATCCTGGTGGTCTGCACCCAGGTGGAGTACCCGTTCCTGCCGAGGCACCTGACCCTGCTGTCCACGCTGACGATCGGCGTCCCCGCGTTCTTCCTGGCGCTCGCGCCCAACAAGGAGCGGGCCCAGCCCCAGTTCGTACGCCGGGTCATGCGGTACGCGATCCCCTCGGGCGTCATCGCGGCGACGGCCACCTTCACCACGTACCTGGTGGCACGGCACCACTACAGCGGTGAGGGCGCGCTGGCGGCCGAGACGAGCGCGGCGACGCTGACGCTGTTCCTGGTCTCGATGTGGGTCCTGGCGATCATCGCCCGCCCGTACACCTGGTGGCGGATCGGCCTGGTGGCGGCGATGGGGCTCGGCTTCCTGATCGTGCTCGTGGTGCCGTGGCTCCAGGACTTCTTCGCGCTGAAGCTGGTGGGCGGGGTGATGCCGTGGACGGCGGTCGCCATCGCGGTGGTGGCGTCCGCCCTGCTGGAGTTCGTCTGGCGCTGGGTGGGCCGACGCTTCGGGATGTGAGGGGAACGCGGAAGCCCCCGGGAGGATCACCGTCC
>NZ_JBHXJG010000293.1:0-8509 GCF_042723425.1 Streptomyces sp. NPDC058375
TAACCGGCTGGGAACGGACAACGGACAGGGGCGGCCCTTCGGCCGCCCCTGTCCCTGTTCCCGGGCCGGATGCTGTCAGCGGTGAGCCGCTGCGATCCCGTACGACCGGACGAGGCGGGCCAGTTGGCGGCCCACGGCCAGGAGGGGTTCCTCGCTGCGGTTGACCTGGGCGGTGACCTCGGCGCCCTCGATGGCGCTGATGACGGTGGTCGCCAGCTCCCCGGCCTCGTCCGCAGGGAACCCGCAGCTGAGCAGCTTGTCGAGGACGAGCCGCTGCCAGCCGTTCAGGGCTTCGGCGCACGCCTGCTGGAGGTCGGAGTCGCCGCCGAGCGTCTCCAGGGCGGCCGCCGTCACCGGGCAACCGTCCACCCAGCCCGACTCCTTGAGCCCGGCCGCCAGTTGACGGGTGCAGGAGACCACCGCGTCCGCCGGGTCCGGCTCGCTGTCCAGGGCTTCCTTCAGCAGCGCCGCGAACTCCTGCTCGCCGTGCCGGATCGCGGCGACGGCGACGGCCTCCTTGCCGCCCGGGAAGAAGTGGTAGATCGAGCCGAGCGTGGCCTGCGACTCCTTGGCGATCTGCTTGATGCCGGTGCCGACGTACCCCTGCCGCTGGAGGAGGCGCGCGGTCGTCACGATGATCCGGTCCCGGGTGCTGCTCTGCATGGCGTCACTGTAGCGGGCATTGGGTAGAGCGTTCGTTCTAGAGCTGTGCTAGTTTCGCGGCACGCTCTAGATAGAGCGTTCGTTCTAGTCGGGGCGGAGCGGTTCCCGCCCACCCCGGCCGACCCGCTGGAGGCAGCTATGAGCAGGACGACAACAGAGCATCCGGGCGCCGTGACCGTCATCGGACTGGGACCGATGGGCCGGGCGATGGTCGGGGCCTTACTCGACCGCGGCTACGGGGTCACCATGTGGAACCGCACCGCTTCCCGCGCCGACGACCTGGTGGCCCGGGGCGCGGTCCTCGCGCCGAGCCCCGCCGACGCGGTTGCGGCGAACGAGGTGGTCGTCCTCAGCCTCACGGACTACGCGGCGGTTCACGCCGTACTGGAGCCCGCAGCGCCGACCCTGAACGGCAGGGTCCTGCTCAACCTCACCTCCGGGACGCCCGAGGAGGCCAGGGCAGGAGCCCGCTGGGCGGCCGAACACGGTGCCGTACAGCTCACCGGCGGGGTCAACTCGTCGCCCACGGGGATCGGGCAGCCCGACTCGGCCACCCTCTACAGCGGGCCGCGCGAGGCGTTCGACCGGCACCGGCCGGTGCTCGAAGCGCTGACGGGACGGGTCGACCACCAGGGCGAGGACCCGGGGCTCGCCGCACTCTCCTACCAGCTCGGCATGGTCATGTTCTGGACCTCGATGCTGAGCTTCTGGCAGGCGATCGTCCTCGCCCGCGCGAACGGCCTGACGGCGGCCGACATCCTGCCGAGCGCCGTCGAAACGGCGACCTCGCTCCCGGAGACCTTCGCCTTCTACGCCGAACGCATCGACGCCGGAGTGCACGACGGTGACGTCGATCGCCTGGCCATGGGGTTGGCGAGCACCGAACACGTTCTGCACACCAACGCCGAAGCGGGCGTCGACACGACCCTCCCGGCCGCGGTCGTCGACCTGTTCCGCCGGGGCGTGGAAGCGGGCCACGCGGAGGACAGCTTCTCGGCCCTGGTGGAGCTGCTGGCGAAGCCCGGGCCCCCGACCGATCCGGGCACGGACGGTCGGGTCCGGGAGGATGGCCCCTCCCTACGGTGAACGAGCAAGGGAAGGAGCCAGGAGTTGCTGGAACGGCTGAACGACGCCATGGACCACATCGAGGCCCACCTCGGTGAGCGCATCGAGGCGGCGGACCTCGCCCGGATCGCGATGACGTCGGAGTACCACTTCCGGCGGATGTTCTCCGCGTTGGCGGAACTCCCGCTGTCGGAGTACGTCCGTCGCCGCCGCATGACGGTCGCGGGAGCGGAGGTGCTCGCCGCCCCCGACCGGACGCTGCTGGAGGTGGCGGTGCGGTACGGGTACGACACGGGGGAGGGCTTCGCCCGCGCCTACCGGGCCGTGCACGGCATCGGCCCCGGCGAGGCGCGCCGAACGGGCGCGGTTCTGCGGTCGCAGCAACGCCTGACCTTCCGACTCGTCGTCGAAGGGAGTAGCGCCATGCGCTACAGGCTGGTGGAGAAGAACGCGTTCCGGGTGGTCGGGAAGAAGGCCCGCGTCCCGCTCATCCACGAGGGGCCGAACCCGGCCATCGCGGAGTTCATCCGGGGGATCGGCCGGGAGGAGCTGGACCGCATCGCGGCCCTCTCCGACCAGGAGCCGGCGGGCATCGTCGGGGTGAGCGACCAGCTCGACCCGAGCCGCGCGGAGGGCACCGAACTCGACTACCACCACGGGGTGGTGACCGGCGCGGAGCCTCCGGAGGACCTGGATGCCCTGGACGTACCGGCGGGCACGTGGGCGGTCTTCGAGAGCGAGGGCGAGTTCCCGCAGGCCCTCCAGTACCTCTGGCGGGATGTGTTCACGCAGTGGTTCCCGTCGAACCCGTACGCCTCCCGCCCCGGCCCGGAGATTCTGCGGGTGCGGCTGACGGAGGAGGGGAAGCGGGCGGAGGCGGAGCTGTGGATCCCGGTGGAGCGGTCGGCCGGCTGACACACGAGAACCGCCCCGCTTTCGGCCGTGTTGACGGCCGGGGGCGGGGCGGTTCCTTCGTGCGCGGGTGCGGCTCAGAGGGCGGTACCGGCTGCTCAGAGGGCGGTGCCGCTGCCGTGGACGAAGGCGCTCCAGGTGGCGGGCTCGACGGTGAGGACGGGACCGTCGGTCACCTTGGAGTCGCGGATGTGGACGGCGGCGGGGTGGGTGGCTACCTCGACGCAGTCTCCGCCGTCACCGTTGCTGTAGCTGGACTTGCGCCAGTGGTACGCGACTTCGACGCAGGCCCCGCCGTCGCCGTTGCTGTAGCTGGACTTGAACCAGTGGAGGGCGGTAGGGCCGGGGGCGGGGTGTGCGGCGCGGGACATGTCTCTCCAAGCAGTGCGTCAAGCAGTGCGTCCAGTAGCCGGGTGCTCTCCGCGACGGTGAGCGCCTGGGAACGCAGCATCCCATACCTCTGCATAAGTGCGCTGACGTCGGCGGGTTCGTCGTACAGCTCTCCCCGCAGTTGGCCGTCGACGTAGGCGAGCCCGTCGTGGTCGGGCGTCTCCAGCAGAATCAGCGGCCCCGAGAGTCCGGCGTGCCGAGGGGTCTTGCGGGGCATGATCTGGATGGTGACGAACGGCAGATCCATGCAGCGCCGCAGATGAAGAAGCTGCTCCCGCATGACGTCGGGATTGCCCAGCTCGGTGTGCAGGATGCTCTCCTCCAGGATGAAGTGGAGGATCGGCCGGGGCTTGCGCTCCAAGATCTTCTGGCGGTCAAGGCGGTCCGCCACCCGCTTCTCGATCTCATCCTCTTCGAGCGGCGGGTAGTTGCAGCCGAAGATGAAGCGCGCGTACGCCTCGGTCTGCAGCAGTCCCGGAACGAGCTGTGACTCGTACCAAAGCAGGCTCGCCGCGTCCTGCTCGTACTGCACGAAGTCCTTCACCAGCGCCTGGTAGCGCTCCTTCCGCGGGATCTTCTCCACCGCGACCCGCAAAACGCCCTTGGTGTCCAGCAGTTCATCGAGCTGGATGGCCAGGTCTAACTGAAGCGCTCGTCGCCCCTGCTCGATCGAGGCGATCGTGTCCTCGCCCACCCCGGCCTGCTCGGCGAGGGCGGCCTGTGTCAGCCCGGCGAGTTTGCGGAAGTGGCGCAACTGAGCCCCGACCAACTGCCACGAAGTAACTCGCCTGATGCCGCTCTGCTTTCCCGGTTGCATGACCTGGCTTCTCCCCGTTCCGGCCCCGCTGTCAACCCGTCAGAACCCGTACAAAACCTTTTGTACGTCTCTCGGCTCTGCTTCAGCCTAGTAACTCCGTGTGAGCGTGGAATCATGAACGAGACAACCCAACTCCCTTACTTCCGCGCCGCCTCCTACTGCCGGGAGCGCAGGTCGATCCCCGTCGTACGCAAGTTCGCCCGCAAGGCGCTGGTCGAGTGGGAGTGTGAGCAGCGGGCCGACGATGTGCTGCTCTGCGTGACCGAGCTGGCGACCAACGCGCTCCGGCACGGCGTGCCCCCGGGGCGTGGGTTCAAGGTCCACATCTACCTGGAGCGGGTCGAGAGCATCATCCGCGTCGAGATGCACGACAGCGGAAGCGGTGTCGTGCGCGCGGCGGACGGGCCGCCGGAGGCCGACGACGAGGGCGGGCGCGGGCTGCTGCTTGTCGCGGCACTGGCGGACAAGTGGGGGGTGATCGAGCGGAACCCCGGCAAGGTCGTGTGGTGTGAGTTCGGCGTCGTATGACTTGCTGTTTCGGCAAGGGTGTTTGTCATTTCGGCCGCGTGGGCGCACTCTCGTCGTCGAGCGGTGGTGATGCCGCGTGACGAAGGAGGAGCGACATGAAGCAGCAGCGGTACGACGTGGTGATCGTGGGCGGCGGGGCCGCCGGCCTGAGCGGGGCGCTGGCCCTGGCGCGGGCCCGGCGCTCGGTTCTGGTGATCGACGCGGGGGAGCCCCGTAACGCTCCCGCCTCGCACGTGCACAACTACCTGGGCCGCGAGTCGACCCCGCCCGGCGAGCTGCTGGCGATCGGCCGGGGCGAGGCCGCCGGGTACGGGGCGGAGATCGTCGAGGGCCGGGTGGCGTCCGCCGAGAAGCTGCCCGGGGCCGGGGAGCAGGGCTTCCGGGTGGTGACGGAGGACGGCCGGAGCGTCGAGGCGCGGCGGCTGCTGGTGACGACAGGGCTCGTCGACGAGCTGCCGCCCGTGCCGGGGCTGGCCGAGCGGTGGGGGCGCGAGGTGCTGCACTGCCCGTACTGCCACGGCCACGAAGTGGCGGACCGGCCGATCGGCGTGCTCGCCACCGGCCCGCTCGCCGTGCACCAGGCGCTGATGTGGCGGCAGTGGAGCGACGATGTCACCCTCTTCCTCCACACGGGCCCGGAGCCCGCCGAGGAGGAGTACGAGCAGTTGGCGGCCCGGGGCATCGCGCTCGTGGACGGCGAGGTGGCAGGCCTGGAGGTGGCGGACGACCGGTTCACCGGCGTACGGCTGGCGTCCGGCCGGGTCGTCCCGCGCGAGGCGCTGGTGGTGCAGGCCCGCTTCACCGCCCGCTCGGCGGTCCTGGAGTCGCTGGGGCTGAAGCCGGTGGCGCAGGAGATGGGCGGGGTCGTGATCGGTTCGTACGTCCCGACCGACCCGACCGGCGCGACGGAGGTTCCCGGGGTCTGGGCGGCGGGCAACGTCACCCGCCTCACCGAGCAGGTGATCGGTGCCGCTGCCGCAGGTCTCATGGCGGCGAGCGCGGTCAACGGCGACCTGATCACCGAGGACACCCGGCTGGCAGTGGCGGCCCGGCGGGTGTAAATGTGTCCGCCCCCTTGCCCGGTCTGTCATCGGAGAACCGGACGGACCCGATGAGTTTGCGGCCCGCCGCCGGTCCAAGTACATGACACCCAAGGGAAAGGACACTGTCATGTCGGAGCTTCTCGTCGACTTCATCACCTCCCTCGACGGCTACGCATCAGGAGAGGGCTGGCCCGGGTTCTGGGGCCTCGAAGGCCCGGAGTACCTCGCCTGGCTCGGTGAGCAGCCCGAGGTCACCCACCTCATGGGAGCGAACACCTACCGCCAGATGTCGGGCTTCGCCGCCGGCGAGGTCCCGGACGGCCAGGACGAGTTCAGGCCCGAAGAAGAGGCGTCCGTCGAGGAGCTCACGCAAGCACCCAAGGTGGTGTTCTCCTCCTCGCTCGAGGAGCCGCTGACATGGGCCAATTCGACGCTGGTCCGCGACGACGCCGTCGAGACGGTCCGTGCGATGAAGGAGAGCGGCTCGGGGCTCCTCAGCACGATCGGCAGCCTCAGCCTGTGCCGGTCCCTGCTGCGGGCCGGACTCGTCGACCGCTTCCGGGTCGTGATGTTCCCGGTGATCACCGGGGCCACGGGTGCGGAACGCATCTACGACGGCTACCCGGACGTCGCCCTCGAAATGATCGAGCACCGCACCTTCGACGGCCGCACTCAGCTGGTCGAGTACAGGCCCCGCGTGCTGGAGCACCCGCCGCTCGGCGCCCCCGCGTGACGCCGTCCCGTCCACGAGTGGGGAACCTTGCGGCCCGCCCCCGTCCGGCGTAACGCGGGCACACGGATGAGGGGCCGCCGGGGTGACGGACTTCGTCCGGCGGATGTGTGAGCTCCGGTTGAGGGGATACGCGGAGGGTGCCCGGGGCAACGATGACGCCGGGAGTCGAAACGTAGAGGGAGATGTGTCGTGGGCATCATCGCTTGGATTCTGATCGGCCTGCTCGCGGGCGCCATCGCCAAGGCGCTGATGCCGGGCAAGGACCCGGGAGGCTGCCTGATCACGATGCTGATCGGGATCGTGGGCGGGCTGCTCGGCGGCTGGCTCGGCAAGGTGATCTTCGGGGTCGACTCGATCGACGGGTTCTTCAGCCTGTCGACGTGGATCGCCGCCGTCGTCGGTTCGGTGATCGTCCTGCTCGTCTATCGGCTGGTCACGGGGAACAGGGCGAACAGGGCACGCTGACCCGGGCGGCTACGACGGCTCGACGGGACGATTCGCCCGCATATGCCTGTATTGGCAGAGGTGCGACAGGGCAGCCGTGGAGCAGAGCCGACGCCTCTACGCCCACCCAGGACCGACAAGAGGACAAGAGGACATGACGGACACGACCCGTAAGCCGACCACCTCCGACTCCGGTGCCCCGGTGGAGAGCGATGAGCATTCGCTCACCGTCGGCCCGGGCGGGCCGATCCTGCTCCAGGACTCCTACCTGATCGAGCAGATGGCCCAGTTCAACCGCGAACGCATCCCCGAGCGCCAGCCGCACGCCAAGGGCAGCGGGGCCTTCGGCAAGTTCGAGGTGACCGCGGACGTCTCCGCGTACACGAAGGCCGCGCTCTTCCAGCCCGGCACCACGACCGACCTGGTCATCAGGTTCTCCACCGTCGCCGGCGAGCGGGGCAGCCCGGACACCTGGCGCGACCCGCGCGGCTTCGCGGTGAAGTTCTACACCAGCGAAGGCAACTACGACATGGTGGGCAACAACACCCCCGTGTTCTTCGTGAAGGACCCGATGAAGTTCCAGCACTTCATCCGGTCCCAGAAACGCCGGGCGGACAACAACCTCCGCGACCACGACATGCAGTGGGACTTCTGGACCCTCTCGCCCGAGTCGGCCCACCAGGTCACCTGGCTGATGGGCGACCGGGGCATCCCGCGCACCTGGCGTCACATGAACGGCTACACCTCGCACACGTACATGTGGATCAACGCCGAGGGCAAGAAGTTCTGGGTGAAGTACCACTTCAAGACCGACCAGGGCATCGAGACGTTCACACAGCACGAGGCCGACCAGATGGCGGCGGCGGACACGGACTACCACACCCGTGACCTGTTCGAGCACATCCGGGACGGCGACTTCCCGAGCTGGACGCTGAAGGTCCAGATCATGCCGTACGAGGATGCGAAGGACTACCGGTTCAACCCGTTCGACCTGACCAAGGTGTGGCCGCACGGCGACTACCCGCTGATCGAGGTCGGCCGGATGACGCTGGACCGCAACCCGACGGACAACCACGCCGAGATCGAGCAGGCGGCCTTCCAGCCGAACAACCTGGTCCCCGGCATCGGCCCGAGCCCGGACCGCATGCTGCTGGCGCGGTTGTTCAGTTACGCGGACTCGCACCGCTACCGCATCGGCGGGAACTACCAGCAGCTGCCCGTCAACGCCCCCGTCGCACCGCTGCACACGTACTCCAAGGACGGAGCGATGGCGTACCGGAAGGCGACCGACCCGGTCTACGCGCCGAACTCCAAAGGCGGGCCGGCGGCGGACACGGAGCGCTACGGCGCCCCGCCGAGCTGGTACGCCGACGGGGACATCACCCGGGCGGCCTACGTGGACCACGCCGAGGACGACGACTGGGGCCAGGCGGGCACGATGGTCCGCGAGGTCCTGGACGACGCGGCGCGGGACCGGCTGGTGGACAACATCGTCGGCCACCTGCTGAACGGGGTGACCGAGCCGGTGCTCCAGCGGGCGTTCCAGTACTGGTCGAACGTCGATGCCACGCTCGGCAAGCGCGTCGAGCAGGGCGTACGCGCGAAGGCCGGCGAGAAGGACCCGAAGGCGGCCGAGCAGGCCAACCCGGCCCGCTCGTCGATGCAGCGCAAGGCGTAGGGCCACTCCGGGCCCACGAGACAGGCCCCCGCCCGTCGGCCGACGGGCGGGGGCCTGCGGCGTCCACCTGTTCGGTCGCCCGTGTACCGAGGGTCGGCGGAGGCCGTGCCGGTCGCGGTTCCTAGGCTGGCCGCGATCCCAGGGGGGGTGCCTCTATGTCGTTCGTCAAGGCACCCCTGTCGGGTTTGGGGCGGTTCGGTGTTGCTGGGGTTATGCGGCGAGTTCGACGTCCTTCG